>NZ_JBHJQP010000161.1:0-18443 GCF_042262625.1 Streptomyces sp. NPDC056347
TCGCTGGGTGCGGCGGTGGGTGCGTCGCGGGCTGCGGTGGACGCGGGCTGGTACCCGCACGCGAGCCAGGTCGGGCAGACGGGCAAGTCCGTCTCGCCGCAGCTGTACATCGCCTCGGGCATCTCGGGCGCGATCCAGCACCGGGCGGGCATGCAGACCTCGAAGACGATCGTCGCGATCAACAAGGACGCCGAGGCCCCGATCTTCGACCTCGTCGACTACGGCGTCGTGGGCGACCTCTTCCAGGTCGTGCCCCAGCTCACCGAGGAGATCAACACCCGCAAGGGCTGACACATCCCCGGGCAGGAACGGACGCGGGGCCGCGCGGTACACACACCGCACGGCCCCGCACCCGTTCCCGCCAGCACTCCGTCCAGCAAAAGCGCGGTAAAAGCACGGCAAAACGCGCACGTCAAGCAGGTCGTCAGACCTCCTGAGCGATCCTTTTCGGACTTTCCTGCCACCCGGGCCGCCACGGCCTGAGCGAGCCCCCTCGCCGGCTCTATGCTCTACACGTTTGTAGAGGACGGGAGCCGTTGTCGGCGTTCCCGGACTCCCCCGTACGCACATAAGGGAGTGGACGCCTCCATGGTGTTCAAACGACTGCTCGGCTCGCTCGGTGTGGGCGGACCCACCGTCGACACCGTCCTCACCACCGGAGCGGCCGCTCCGGGCGGTCCGCTGTCCGGTGAGGTCCGGCTCAAGGGCGGCAACGCCGATTTCGACATCGAGCACATCACGCTGGAACTCGTCGCCCGGGTGGAGGCCGAGCACGCGGAGGGCGAGGACGAACACGTCGTGGCCTTCGAGCGCTTCACCGTCGGCGGCGGCTTCCGACTGGCCGGGGGCGAGCACCTCGACGTCCCGTTCACGGTGATGCTGCCGTGGGAGACGCCGGTCACCGAGCTCTACGGACAGGACCTGGGCATCGTGCTCGGCGTGCGGACGGAGCTCTCGGTCGCCGGGGCCAAGGACAAGGGCGACCTCGACCGGCTCTCGGTGGGACCACTGCCGGTGCAGGAGGCGGTCCTCGAAGCGTTCGGACAGCTCGGTTTCGGCTTCAAGTCCGCGGACCTGGAGTACGGGCGGATCGGCGGCACCGGTCAGCAGCTCCCCTTCTACCAGGAGATCGAGCTGTCCCCGTCGCCGCAGTACGCGTACGCGTTCAAGGAGATCGAGGTGACCTTCCTGGCCACCGCGGGCGGCATGGAAGTGGTCCTGGAGGCCGACCGGCGCGGCGGGCACGACGCGCTCACCCGGTTCACCGTCGCGCACGACGGTGTCCACCACCAGGACTGGCGGGCACTCGTCGACGGCTGGCTGCGGCAACTGGCCGAACACCACTCGGTGTACGCGGAGGGCTCCGCGTACGGGCACGGCGCCCCGTATGCCGGCCATCACGGTGATCACCACGGCCACCACGACGACGGCCACCGCTCGGGCCCCGGCCTGGGCACGGCCGTCGCGGTGGGCGCGGCCGGACTCGCCGTCGGCGTCGTCGGCGGCCTGGTCGCCGCCGAAGTCGTCGACGAGGTGGGGGACTTCTTCGAGGGCGACGACGATGACGAGGAGGGTGACGACTGATGTTCGGTATCAGCGAGTTCGCCGTCGTCCTGATCGTGGTGATCCTCCTCCTGGGCGCCAAGAAGCTCCCCGAACTGGCCCGTTCCGCGGGCAAGTCGGCGCGCATCCTCAAGGCCGAGGCCAAGGCGATGAAGGAGCCTCGGGCCCCTGGGGCGGAGCAGCGGACGGAACAGGCGGCGGAGCAGGGCGCGCCCCTGATCATCCGTGGCGAGACCGTGGCCCGGCACGACGCCACCGCTCCCGTCCCCGCGCCGGAGCGCGACCAGGGGCCGTCCCGCCCCTGACACCGCGTCACCGGTCACATCCTGAGCCCGGCGGCGACCGGACGGTGGTCGCTGCCGGTGGCGGGGAGGGTCCAGGCCTCGACGGGGGTGAGGCCACGGGTCAGGATGTGGTCGATCCGGGCCAGCGGGAAGGCGGCGGGCCAGCTGAAGCCGAAGCCGCCGCCCGCCCGGCCACCGACCGGGGCCAGCCGGGACATCAGTGGGGCGAGTCCGCGATCGGCGGCGGTGCCGTTGAGGTCGCCCAGCAGGAGGATCCTGCGCTGCCGCTCGTCGTCGAGGGCCGAGGCGAGCGCGGTAAGGGTCTCGTCGCGGCGGGCAGTGGCGAAGCCGTACGCGCCGACGCGGACCGAGGGCAGGTGGACCACGTAGACGGCGAGGGGGCCGTTCGGCCCCCGGACCAGGGCGCGCAGGGAACGGCTCCAGCCGGGGTCGATGGTGACGCGCCTGACTTCGGCGAGCGGGTAGCGGCTCCACAGGGCGACGGTGCCGATGTGCACGGAGTGCGGGAGCCTGCCGTCCAGTTCTTTCCGGTACGCGGGCAGGGCTTCGTCGGTGATCTCCTCCAGTGCCACCAGATCGGGGTCGGCGGCGAGCAGGGTCCGGGCGGTGGCGGCGGGGTGCGGGTTGGCCGCGTCGACGTTGTGGGTGACGACGGTCAGGTCCGGCTCGGCGCCTTCGGGCCCGCCGAGGAACAGGGGCGCGAACGAGGCGGCCCACACGGCACCGAGCAGGAGAGCGGCGACGACGGCCGGCACGGACCACCGGGCCAGAGCGACCAGGAGCAGCACCGGTACGGCGAGGCCGGACCAGGGCAGCACGGTCTCCAGCAGGCCGCCGGGGTTGCCCGGTACATCCGGCACGAGCGAGTGCCCGAGCAGCAGCGACCCGGTCACCGCCGCGGCGGCGCACAGGAGCAGGTCCCCGCGTCGCAGGCGCCGCGGGCGGCGGCCGGGTGCGGCCGGGGCCGGTGGTTCGGCGGCCGGGCCGGCAGGGGCGGGCGGCCCCGCGACGGGGGCGGCGAAGGCCGCCGTTTCCGCGACAGGACCGGTAGGGGCGAGTGGCTCGGCGACGGGGCCGGGCGGCTCCGCGGCGGGGTCGGAGAAACCTCCACCGATGTACGTGTCGGGAAAGAGATCCTCGCGCGGATCGGCCATGGCGTGTCCTCGGGAAGTCGATGACGGAAAGGGAGCGTCGGAGGCGCGGGCCGGTCAGCCGGCCGCGTTGCGCAGCTGCGCCGGGCATTCGCCGCCGGGAGCGGTGAGCAGCTCGAAGTGCCACATCTCGTTGGTGTAGACCTGGCACAGGCCGTAGTCGGAGCCGTGCCGGACGAGCCAGTCGTCGGCGTCGGTGGGGCCGATGTCGACCGCCTTGCCCGACACGTGTGCCGACTTCCCCGGGGTGTTCACGTACTGCCTCGCCACCTCGGCGCTCCCGTACTTCTCGGTCGCCTCGTCGAGCAGGCGCTGCTGGTGTTCCGCGGAGCGCCGGCCGGAGGTGATCCGGAATTCGACGCCGTCCCGGCGGGCGTCCCGGGCGGCCCGCTGCACGGCCTTCAGCAGGTGCGCGTCCAGTCGGCCGACCGCCGGGTGCCGGGTGTCGAAGGGGGTGAGCGCGCGGCCCTCGGGAGGATCGTCGGAGCTCTCACCTCGCTGGTCCGCGGCGGCCGGTGCGGGCGGTGCCGGCGGTGCGGGCGGTGTGCTCGCAGTCGTCCCAGTGCCCCGGGCCGCCGCCAGCGCCACCAGCACAGCGGCCGCGCCCGCCGCCACGGCGGTCCGGACGGGAAAACGCAGCCCCGCCCGGGCGGGGCGGTGTGCGGTGGGGTCGTCGTGCATGGTCGTCGCCTCCGGGCGTCCCGGGCCGTGCGGCGGGGTGCCGCGGGCCGATGCCACGAGTGAACGGCGGGCGGTGTTGTCGGGCCGTTTCGGTTTCCCGATACGTTTTCGATATCCCCGTACCGTTTCCATGTCCCCGTACCGTTTCCACGGGGGCGGTACGACGGGCCGGTGGCCGGCCCGGTGAAGAGTGGAGCAGGAGAGACCGTCATGCGGGTGCTGATTGTCGAGGACGAGCTGTATCTCGCCGAGGCGGTACAGGCGGGGCTGAGGCTCGAAGCCATCGCCTCCGACATCGCCGGCGACGGGGACACCGCCCTGGAGCGCCTCGGGGTGAACGAGTACGACGTCGTCGTGCTCGACCGCGACATACCCGGCACGCACGGTGACGACGTGTGCCGGATCATCGTGGAACGGGACCTCGGCTGCCGGGTGCTCATGCTGACCGCGGCGGGGCTGATCAACGAGAAGGTCGCCGGGTTCGAGATCGGTGCCGACGACTACCTCACGAAGCCCTTCGACCTGAAGGAGCTGGTGGTGCGCCTCCGCTCGTTGGCCAGGCGGCCCAAGGACAGCACACCGCCCGTCAGCGAGTACGCCGGAATCCGGCTGGACCCGTTCCGGCGCGAGGTCTTCCGCGACGGCCGGTACGTGGCGCTCACCAGGAAGCAGTTCGCGGTCCTGGAGGTCCTGATGACCGCACGCGGCGGCGTCGTCAGCGCCGAGACCCTGCTGGAGAGGGCCTGGGACGAGAACGCCGACCCGTTCACCAACGCGGTCCGCATCACCATGTCCACCCTCCGTAAACGGCTGGGGGAACCGTGGGCCATCCACACCGTGCCCGGCGTCGGGTACCGCCTCGCCGAACCGGCCGGCCCCCTCGGCTCGACGGGACACGGCCAGTGACGCGGGCGTCGGGCGGCGACGACGGCGGCGCGACGGAGGAGCCCGCGCGGTCCCGGCGGCCCCGTCGGCTGACCGCCCGGATGAAGCTCACCCTCACCTACGCGCTGTTCGTCGTCGTCGCCGGGGCGTTCACCCTGATCGTGGTCTACCTGGCCATGCGCTTCGTGCCGTACTACCCGCTGGCCGACGTGAACCCCCAGGCCGCGGCCATCGCCACCCGCCCGGACATCCTCCGCGCCCTGGCCAAGGCATCCGCCGTCACCCTGCTGCTCCTCGCGCTCGTCGGGCTCGGTGTCGGCTGGCTCATCGCGGGGCGGGTGCTGAGGCCCCTCCAGGACATCACCCGGGCCGCCCGCCGGGCCGCCGGCGGCTCACTGGACCACCGTGTCGGGCTGACCGGCCCGCGCGACGAGTTCACCGAGCTGTCCGACACCTTCGACGACATGCTGGCCCGCCTCCAGCACTCCTTCGACGCCCAGCAGCGGTTCGCCGCCAACGCCTCGCACGAACTGCGCACCCCGCTCGCCGTCAGCCGCACCATGCTCGACGTGGCCGTCGCCGACCCCGACGGGCAGGACTACGGGCGCCTGGTCTCCCGGCTCCGCGAGACCAACCAGCGCGGCATCGACATCACCGACGCCCTGCTCCAGCTCTCCGCCCTCGACCACGCCCCGCCCGCCATGGAAGCCCTCGACCTCGCCGGCACCGCCCGGGGCGCGGTCGCCGCCGTACGCGAGGAGGCCCGCGCCCGCGGCGTCAGCCTGCACACCGACACCCGCCCGGCCCCGGTCACCGGCAACGGCGTACTGCTGCGCCAGCTCGCGCTGAACCTGCTCCACAACGCCGTGCGCCACAACCTGCCCGCCGACGGCTCCCTCTCGCTGACCACCGGCCCCGATCCGGCGCACGCCGGCCGTGTCCTGCTGACCGTCACCAACACCGGACCGCCCCTGTCCGCCACCGTCGACCGCCTCACCGAGCCCTTCCTGCGCGGCAGCGGCCGCCTGGCCGAACAGGACCCCACCCGACGAGGCCACGGCCTGGGCCTGGCCATCGTCGCCGGCATCGTCCGCGCCCACCACGGGGAGCTGGCCCTCACCGCCAACCCCGGCGGCGGCCTCACCGTACGGGTGTCGCTCCCGGCCGGCAGGGCCTGAACGGGGACCGGGCGGGAGCCGCGCGGAGCCGGACCGCGCAGCGATGCCCGGTCACAACGTCGCGTCCGGGCCCGGATTCGGGTCCGGATTCGGGTCCGGGACCGGGTCCGGACTCGCGGGGAAGCGGGGCGGCCCGGCGGGGCGCGGGGGTGTCGCGGGAGGGGCGAGGAAGTCCTGGAGCTCGCGGTGGCGGAACTGGTAGGCGATCCCGGCGGTACGCATCAGACCCGCGTCGCAGCACCAGTCGAGGAACCGGCCGGGACGCCAGGGCAGTGGTGTGCCGGACCGGCCGCGGGTGCAGAGCAGGAGAGCCGCGTAACGGACGCCCGCGGCGCCGAGGCCCGGACCGGCCCCGGTCCTGAACAGGGGGCCGAACGCCCGCCAGGGCCGGAACAGCGAGTCGAACGCGCCCCGGTAGCCGCACCGGAACAGGCGGTTGTAGAGCAGCGCGAGCACCCGCCCGCCGCCGAGGCCGAACAGGGTCATGTAGATGAGGACGGCCCCGAACGCGAGCACGGGGCTCAGGGCGAACCAGTAGAAGGGGACGAACCCCAGTCCGACCACGAGACCGGTGACGACCCCGGACATCAGGTCCTCCCCCACCATGTCGCGCGGCGACGCGTTCCCGCGCGGCTTGCGCGTCTCGGGCACGTCCGAGAGCACACCCGCCAGCCCGGCCCCGACCATCGCCCCGCCGACGAGCCCCACCACCGCCCCGTACACCAGTCCGATCACCAGCCCGACGACGTTCCCGATGTCGAGCACGACGATCAGCGCTCCCCAGAAGAGCCCGCCCACGAGCCCGTTCACCAACTGGCGTCTGGCGTCCCGGGTCTTGACGGACACCCGCTCCAGCCGGGACGGGACCGGCCAGGGCGGGACCGCCACGAGAAGGCCGCCCACCGCCATGAGCGCCACGTTCGTCGCGTACCTGCCCCACGAGTCGAGCAGACCGGCGGACAGGTCGGCGGCGGCCCACACCCCGACGGTCAGCAGGACGTGGACGGTGCGGGCCCGGCGGCCGACGAGCGGCCACAGTTCGTGCAGGACGACGTCGGTGTTGGACAGACGCCGTCCGGCCACCTCCCGGCCGTCGGCGTTGCTTCTCAGGTATTCGGCGAGGGTCTTCAGCCAGGTGCTCACCTGCTGCTGGGTGTACGGCGATGCCGGGTCGCCGGGCGGGGAGGCCGTGCGGACGAACAGGTTCAGCAGGTGGTCCCGGACCTGCTCGGGAGTCGTCCAGGGGAAGTCCTTCAGCCGGTCGGGATCACGGACCCAGCCGTCGTCCGGGTCGCGTTCGTCGTAGACGGCGAAGGCCAGCGTCAGCCGCCAGGGCGTGGACAGGCCCCGGGCCAGGACGCCGTTCCGATCGCCGCGGAGTGCGGCCAGAACTCCGCTCCAGCGCTCCAGACGGGGGCCCGTGTCGGCCCGGGCGGTGAGGAACTCCTCGGCCGCGGCCGGGTTGACGGGGGTGATGCTGATGCGGCCGGCGTCCTGCGCCTGCAGGCCCTTGTTCGTCAGAGCGTCGTACGGGTCACTGCGGCAGGTGAGGACGAGGCGGCCCTTGGCGGTGCCGTGGAGGTAGTCGTTCATGGCCTTCAGCGCGGCAGCGGCGCGGGAATGGGCTCCGGGGATCTCCCCGGCGTCCATCTCGTCGAGCCCGTCGAGCACCGGAAGGACCAGGCGGGCCCTGACCAGAGCGGTCGCCGTGGCGGGGCGCAGCCGGTAGACACGGGTGAGCTGCTCGGCGAGCCAGGTCCCGAGCGTGCTCCGGCCGGGGTCGAAGGTGGACAGCGACAGCCGTACGGGAACGGGGTCCTCCGGGGCCCGGCCCTCCAGCAACAGCAGTGCGAGGTGGAGGGCGAGCACGGTCTTGCCGGCTCCGGGTGCGCCGGTGATGACGAGGCGGCCGGAGGGCAGGGCACGGTAGTGGTCGGCGATGCCCTTCAAGGTTCTGTCGGGCGCCGCGTCCGCGGTCCGGCCGGCCGGGGAGGGCAGGATGTTGTACCCGACATCGATGGTCCGCACGCTGCCGCCGAGGAGTCGCTTGTGGATCTCCTGCTCGCGGTCCATGACACTGACGGCGAGGCGGGCGGCGTTCCCGATGTCGTCGGTGTTCTCCCACTTCTGGGCGGACGTCCCCTGGTTGAGGCCCGCGACCGTCAGCAGCAGGCCGGCCATCCCGATCACCAGACCGCCCGGGTCCACGTCCCCGGTCCCCGCCCGGACGGCCATGACGACCGACACCGCCAGGGCCGGCACCGCCAGCATCCACCAGCCCCACCCCGCTTGGCGGACGGTGCCGGACATCCCTCTGGTCACTTGTGGCGCGAGCGGAAGCGGAACGCCGCGGCCGTGGCGACGGCGCCCAGGGCGACGGTTCCCGCGGCCAGCGTGATCAGGGTCCCGGTGGACCGGCTGCCGGTCTCGGCCATGGCTCCGGAGGGGCCGGCCGGGTCCTTCCCGGTCGTGCCCGGCTTCGCGTCGCCGCCCTGGTCCTGCGCGCCGGTGGTGCCGGAGGTGGCCGTTCCGGCGGTCCCGGACGGCGCCGGGGCCGTCGTGCTTCCCGCCCTGGTGACCTCGAACGATGCGACGACGTCGTTCTGATCGGGGTCCAGCGCGCACGGCAGGTTGAGATTGACGGTCACGGGGCCCGCGCTCGCGGCGACGTGCGCCTTGAGGTCGCCGACGGTGATCTTCGCCTTGCCCGGTTCGTCGAAGGTCCGTGCCGGCGCCTCGCCGGTCGCCTTGATCTGGAACGGTCCGGACGCCGGGATGCGGGTCCTGGTCATCCGGAACCGAACGCTGAGGGGCGTGGCCTTGCCCGCCACCGTGACACGGGTCTTCACATCGGCGGTGCCGGAGATGCTGGTGACGTGGAACTTGCGCAGCTCGTCCGCGTCGGCGGCGCTCACCGGAACCGTCGCGCGGATGACGAACTTCGGGGTGGGCTCGCCGACCACGGCCGACTCGGGGACGTTCGCGTCGATCCTCACCTCGCCCTGCCGCTGTTCGTCCTCCGAAACCGCGCAGGTGTACCGCAGCGCGGGCGCCGCCGGGGCCGCGACCGCGGCCGCGGCCCCGAAGATCCCCACGCCCGTGCCCGCGACGCCCGCGGCCGCCAGCAGCCCCCAGGCCCTGCGCCCCAGGGTGGCGCGGGGTGCCCCGCGCCGCTCGCACGGGTGCGGGTTCCGGGTCAGTTCGTCACTTGCCATCTCGGTCCTCAATCAGGTGCTCGGGCCTCGGGTACCCGGGATTCCGGCGCGGGGTCCACGGGTCCCTCGGCAGGCATGGATCCGGCCCGCCCTCACGCGCACGGCGGACTCCGGGGGACCACCGTAGGGCTGGATGCGATGCCCGGAATTGCGCATGTGCGTAAAGAAGTTGCCGCAGCGCGCAGCACAACGCTTTTGACGTACACCTGTTCGCATCGAGCCGGTCGCTGCGCACTGCCCGGCCTCGCCGCCGTCCACTACACTATTGCGGCGCCACCGGGTGGGATTCATACCCTGGGAACGGAAACCGAATCCAGGTATGCACACGGCGAGAAGGCCGCTGCGAAAGGTGTCTGCGATGGCCTCGGGAAATTACACGGTGAGTTCATGCACGACCCAGGACGTGGAGTCGGGCGAGCGCGCCGAATTCTGGGGCGTGCATGTGACGTCGCATCAAGGCCGGATGGGCTACCGGTATTCGCGCACCGACGACTTCCGGGCGGGAATGATCTGGCAGCGCACCGACACCTACCAGCTGGTCCAGTGGTGGGCGGAGACGGTCAAGTACATCCGGACCCCGAACCACGCGCGGCGCCACCCGGACGAGGACTACCGCCTGGTGCTGCCGGTCACCGGGGAGCTGGTGCTGCGTCAGAACGGACAGGAGGTGCGCCTGGAGCCGAGGACGGGGTGCCTGCTCACGTTCGCCACTCCGTTCGAGGTCCTGCAGGCCGACTCCACGCGGGCGTTCATCATGACGATCCCCGCCCCGGCGGTGAACGGGCCGCTGAACCGGTCGTCGCCGTTCACCATGGGCCTCGACCTGGGCACGGGCCTGGGCCGGGTGGTGGGCGCCATGATGACCGGCCTGCACGCGGAGCGCGACACCTTCAGCAGCGCCCAGTTCGACGCCGTGTCGGACCGGATGGTCGAGCTGCTGTGCATGCTCGCCGCGGGGGACGACCGCCCCACCCCGCCGGGCCACCTGGCGGAGGTGGAGGCGGTGGTACGCCGCTACGCCCGCGAGCACGCGGCCGACCCCCACCTGAGCGGCGCCGCCATGGCACAGGCCCTGGGCTGGTCGCTGCGCCAGGTGCAGCTGGCCCTCCAGCGCGCCGGGACGACCCCCCGCGACCTGATCCGCGAGGAGCGGCTGTGCCTGGTACGGGACCGGCTGCGGGCTCCCGCGTACCGGCACATGAGCATCACCGCGCTCGCGTACGCGTCGGGATTCTCCTCCTCCAGCGCGCTCAGCAAGGCGTTCCGGCAGCGTTTCGGGATGTGCCCGCGCGAAACGCGGCACCTGGGTCCGCCGCCCGCCGACGAGCCGCCCCGGAAATGACCGGAAACCGCCGGGCTTCCGGGCTCTTTCCGGCCACGACGGCGGACCGTCCGGCCCGCGGAACAACATGATGTGCAACCGCTTTTTCGGAGAACCCCGAATCCCGGCACCCGCACCACCGAACCCCGCGCGGAAAGACGATCACAGGGATATTCTCCGGGGCTCCGGACTCTTCCTCCCGGCCGGAAACCCGCCTCCCACAACTCCGGCACGGCTCGCCCTTGGTGGTACGTGACGCCGGAAAGCGTTTTGCGTATTCGCTCACCGGGCGCAGCCCCGGCTTCGGCCGGCCGCTCGCCGGAGGCAGGTGGGCACTAGAGTGCCGTGTGGAGCGTGTGCGCGTCCGGTCCGTGTCGGGGCAACAGGCTCCGGGGCCGTGCCGCGCACCGGACGGGAAGGGACCGGATCCGTGCACGGTGAGTACAAAGTCCCCGGCGGCAAGCTCGTCGTGGTGGATCTCGATGTCGAGGGCGGGGCGTTGCGCCATGTGCGGGTGGCCGGGGACTTCTTCCTCGAACCCGACGAGGCGATCCTCGCGATCGACGCGGCGCTGGAGGGCGCCCCGGCGAACACCGACACCGCCGGCCTCGCCGCCCGGATCGACGCGGCACTCCCCGCTTCGACCGTGATGCTCGGCCTCACCTCCGAAGGCGTCGCCATCGCCGTGCGCCGGGCCCTCGCGCACGCCACCGAGTGGAGCGACTACGACTGGCAGCTCATCCACGAACCGCCGCAGTCACCCGCGCTCCACATGGCCCTCGACGAGGTCATCACCGCCGAGGTCGCCGCGGGGCACCGCCCGCCGACGCTCCGCGTCTGGGAGTGGGCCTCCCCCGCCGTGATCATCGGCAGCTTCCAGTCGCTGCGCAACGAGGTCGACCCGCAGGGGGCCGAACGCCACGGTGTCACGGTGGTGCGGCGGATCTCCGGTGGCGGTGCCATGTTCGTGGAGCCGGGCAACACCATCACGTACTCGCTCTCGGTTCCCGATGCCCTGGTCTCCGGGCTGTCGTTCGCCGACAGTTACGCCTATCTCGACGACTGGGTGCTCGGCGCGCTCGGCGAGATGGGCATCAAGGCCTGGTACCAGCCGCTCAACGACATCGCCACCGAGGCCGGGAAGATCGCGGGCGCGGCCCAGAAGCGGGTGGTCGGCGGCGAGGGCGCGGTGCTGCACCACGTGACGATGTCGTACGACATCGACGCCGACAAGATGCTCGAAGTCCTGCGCATCGGCAAGGAGAAGCTCTCCGACAAGGGCACCAGCAGCGCGAAGAAGCGGGTCGACCCTCTCCGCCGGCAGACGGGGCTGCCGCGTGAGGTCGTCATCGAGCGGATGATCGACTCCTTCCGGGCCCGGCACGGTCTGACCCGGGGCACGGTGACGGAGGCGGAGATGGCGCGCGCCGAGGAGCTGGTGCGGACGAAGTTCTCCACCGAGGAGTGGACCGCGCGGGTGCCGTGAGCAGTGGCCCCGGGAGGGTCAGGGCGAGGTGGCCGGGAGTTCCTGCTCGGTCCAGATGATCTTGCCGTCGGTGGTGTAGCGGGTGCCCCAGCGGCGGGTGAGCTGGGCCACGAGAAAGAGGCCGCGGCCGCCCTCGTCCGTGGTGCGGGCGTGCCTGAGCCGGGGCGAGGTGCTGCTGGTGTCGGAGACCTCGCAGGTCAGGACGGACTGGCGGAGCAGCCGGAGCCGGATCGGGCCGGTGGCGTAGCGCACCGCGTTGGTGACGAGCTCGCTGACGATCAGCTCGGTCGTCATCGCCAGTTCGTCCAGGTCCCAGGCGCTCAGCTGCCGGGCGGCCTCGGCGCGGGCCCCGGCGACGGCGGCCGGGTCGGTGGGGATCTCCCACGAGGCGACGTGGTCGGGGCTCAGTTCGTGGGTACGGGCCAGGAGCAGGGCGACGTCGTCGGGCTGCGGGACCGGGACGAGCTGTTCCACGACCGTCGCGCAGAGGGCGTCGAGGGAGAGGCCGCGCTGGGCGAGGGCGCCGCCGAGTCGGGACATGCCCAGTTCGGGGTCCCGGTCGCGGCCCTCGATCAGCCCGTCGGTGTAGAGGCCGATGAGGCTTCCCTCGGGGAGGGTGACCGCGGCCGTTTCGAACGGCATCGTGCCCAGTCCGAGCGGGGGCCCGGCGGGCAGTTCGGGGAAGCTGACGCGCCCGTCCGGGGCGACGACCACGGGCGGCGGGTGGCCGGCCCGTGCCATGGTGCACCGCTGGGTGACCGGGTCGTACACCGCGTAGAGACAGGTGGCGCCGAGCACCGGGGGGCCGCCCCGCCCGTCCCCCTCGGGTTCCTCGTCGCTCAGCCGGAGCACCAGGTCGTCGAGGTGGGCGAGGAGCTCGTCGGGCGGCAGGTCCATGTCGGCGAGGGTGTGGACCGCGGTGCGGAGGCGACCCATGGTGGCGGCCGCGCCGATGCCGTGGCCGACGACGTCGCCGACGACCAGGGCGACCCGGGCGCCGGACAGCGGGATCACGTCGAACCAGTCGCCCCCGACACCGTCCTTGGCGTCGGCCGGGAGATAGGAGGAGGCCACGTCCAGGGCCGTTCCGGCGGGCAGGGTGTGCGGGAGCAGGCTGCGCTGCAGGGTCAGCGCGGAGGTGTGCTCCTGGGTGTAGCGGCGGGCGTTGTCCACGCACACGGCAGCCCGTGCCACCATCTCGCGGGCCGGCAGGACGTCGTCCGGTTCGAAGGGGGCGGGGTTCGTCGACCGGATGAAGGTGGTCAGGCCGAGCACCGTGTCCCGGGCCCGCATCGGCACGCAGATCAGGGAGTGGAGCCCGTGCGTACGGATGCTGGCCGCCCGGGCGGGCTGGTCGGCCAGCCAGGCGTGGTCGTCGGGGTCGAGCACGGGGATGAGGACGGGTTCGCCGTCGACGAGGAACCGGAGGTCGTGGGGCGGGGGCAGGAAGTCCACCGGGTCGCCGATGCGGCTGATGGCCTCCGGGCAGCCCTCGCGTACGGAGCTCATCCCGGCGCGGCGCATCCTCGGCTGCCGGGCGGTGCCCGTCGGGGCAGCGACGGTGGTGGCGGTGCGGGTGAGTTCCGGGGCGGACAGGCCGACGCCCGGGGGCCAGGTCCCGGGGTCGTCGGGGCTGACGACCGGTTCCAGCAGGTCGACGAGGACGAGGTCGGCGAAGCGCGGCACCGCGAAGTCGGCAAGTTCCTGCGCGGTGCGCAGGACGTCGAGGGTGGAGCCGATGCTGGCACTGGCGTCGTTTACCAGGGCCAGCCGCTGCTGGGCGTTCCACCGGTCGGTGACGTCCAGCACCATGTAGCACAGGCCGGTGACCTGCCCTTCGGAGTCGGTCAGCGGCAGGTACGACGTGGAGTAGGCGTGCTCGCGGTGCGGATCGGCCCAGGTCCAGCCCAGGTACTCGTAGTCGATGACGGGCACCCCGGTGTCCAGCACGCCGCGCATCAGGGTCTCGATGGATTCCGCCTCCAGCCCCGGGAGGACCTCGCTCAGTCTGCGGCCCACCCGGTGCTCGCGCGGTACGCCGCTGAAGCGTTCCAGGGTGTCGTTCATCCAGACGTAGTGCAGGTCCGGGTCCATCACCGCCATGCCGATGGGCGATCCGGCGAGGAACGCGTCGAGCACGGACTGCCCGACGATCCGCTCGGGCCGCCGTTCGCGGCCGGAGACCAGGAAGCACTCCCGGCCGTCCAGGTGGAAGGAGGCCGAGACCCGCAGGTCCAGCTCGATCCGGCCGCCGTCGCGGCGCCGCACGTCGGCGACGCCCCGCCAGCCCACGCCCGCGCGGCAGCGCTCGGCGATCCCGGCCACCCGGACGGGGTCGTCGGGCATGTCGAGCAGGAATCCGGCGGAGCGACCGACCACCTCGGCCGCGCGGTACCCCAGGAGGTCCTGGGCGCTGCGCGTCCAGCCGACGACCGTGCCGGTCCCGGCGACCACCGCCGTGGCGTCGCTCGCCGTGTCGTAGGCGTACCGGGAAGTGCCGGGCCGGGCGGATTCGGCGCCGGGCTCCGGTTGCGGGCCTGGACACGCCATACGCGCCACCATCCCTCCGTTCCTTGTCCATGATCCCGCCTCGTGCGGTGTGACGCGAGCAAGGCGGGGCCAGGAGCGGGAGCGGGGAGCGGTCAGATCCCGTCCGGGGCCGGGGGCCGGTGTTCGTACCAGCGGCGGTCGGCCTCCAGCTGGGCGGCGAGCGAGATCAGCTGTTCCTCGCTGCGCGACGGGCCGAGGAGCTGTGCCCCGACCGGCAGCCCGGCGGAGGTGAAGCCCGCCGGTACGTTGATGCCCGGCCAGCCCAGGACGTTCCAGGGCCAGGCGTACGGGCAGGTCTCGGCCATGGCCAGGTCGGTGCGCCAGGCGCTCAGCCCGTCGAACCTGCCGATCGGGGGCGGGGGCAGGGCGGTCGTGGGGGTCAGCAGGACGTCGTATCCGGCGCCGCGGCTTTGGGGGCGGCGGAAGAAGGCGCCGATCCTGCGGTGCTGGTGCACCTCGCGCTCCCTCGCCGCGCGGACGGCCCGGCCGCCGAGCCGGGTGCCGGTGCGCAGGGCGCTGCGGGTGCGCGGGTCGAGGAGGGCGGGTGCGGGGTGGCGGGCGGCGAGTTCGGCGATCCCGGCGGTGGCGCGGGGGACGAAGCCGAGGCCGATCAGCCCGTACCGGGGCCTGGCGGCCTCGACGTCGTGGCCGAGGCGGGCGAGGGCTTGGGCCAGGTCGAGAACGGCCCGGCGCACCTCGGGGTGGGGCGCGGAGCCGGTGAGGGTGAGCGGGGGGCGCCAGGCGAGGGCGATGCGCAGCCGGCCGGGCTCGCGCCGGGCGGCGTCCGCGGCGGCGACGGGCGGCGGACGGTACGGGTCGTCGGGGTGGGAACCGGCGACCGCGTCGAGCAGCAGCGCGGCGTCGGCGACGGTCCGGGCGAGCGGTCCGTTGACGGTCAGGCCCTGGAAGGCGTCGGAGTGCGGGTGGACGGAGATCCTTCCGCGCTGGGGCTTGATGCCGACCAGGTGGGTCCAGGCCGCCGGGATGCGGACGGACCCGGCGCCGTCCGAGCCGAGCGCCGCGGGTACGAGCCCGGCCGCGACGGCCGCGGCGGAGCCGCCCGACGAGCCGCCGGGGGTGTGGCCGGTGTGCCAGGGGTTGCGGGTGGCGCCGAAGGCGCGGCCCTCGGTGAACGGCCACTGGCCGAGCTCGCAGGCGTTGGTCTTCCCCACGATCACGGCTCCGGCGGCCCGCAGCCTGCGTACGGCCTCGCTGTCCGCGGTCGCGGCGGGCAGGTCGCCGTCGCAGCCGAAGTAGGTGGGCATCCCGAGGACGTCGGTGTCGTCCTTGACCGCGACCGGCACCCCGAGCAGCGGCAGCCGCTCCCCCGCCGCGAGCCGCCGGTCGGCCTCGGCGGCCTCGGCGAGCGCGGCCTCGGCACGTACCTGCCGGAAGGCATTGAGGCGGTGGCAGCTCGCCTCGATGCGCTCCAGTGCGGCGGACACCTGCTCCACCGAGGTGGCGCGGCCCTCGGCCAGCTCCCGCGCGCTGTCGGCCAGTCCCCCCGGGGCGGCCGGTCCGGTCGTTTCCACGGTGTGCGGTGAGGACATGGGACGACCGCCTTCCTCGTATCGGCAGACACGTACGACGGTGCGACGGGTGCGCGGGGTACCCGTACGCCCGAACGAACTTACCGGAGGGTAACGACTGGGGTGCGGTCCGCTCAACCGTTCGGAGGAAAGTGACCGGGGTCCGCGCGGAAGGTGCTGCCGGGCTCGGAGGAGGACTGTCGGAGGGGCTTGCTACGTTCGGTCACGGACGGCGGGCAGGGGAAGTACGACGGGAGGGTCCGTGGAAGCGGAGTTCGAGGGCGAGTTCGAGACGCATCTGACGGTGCGTATCGATTCCCGCGCCGGTGAGGGGGCGGGGGCCGGGCGGGAGTTCGGCCGGCTGGAGCGCTGGGCGCGGGAGCGCGGTCTCGGGCTCACCCATATCGTGCTGGACCGCGGCGCCACCCCCGACCAGCCCATGCTGACCGAGCGGGGCCGCGGCACGCTCTCCGGGCAGCGGGCCGCCGCCGACCGCCGGGCGGCCGAGCTGCGCGCGGCGGGTTTCCCGGTCGTCCGGGTGAAGATCGAGGCCGCTCCGTGGAACGCGGACGTGCCGGGGAGCGCCGCCGAGGCCGCCGCGCTCCCGCCCGGTCTCCACTTCGAGCATCACGTCAAGCTGCTGCTGTCCGGCGAGCCGGAGGCGGACGTGGCCCGGCGGGTGGCCGAGCGGCACGGTGCGCGCCTGTCGCGCAACGCCCGCCGTCTCACCGGCCCCCGGAGCCATGAACGGTTCGTCACGCAGCGCTGCCACGCGGTGGGCCGCCCCGGGGCGCGGGCCGAACTCGACTCCCTGCTCGACGCGTTGCACGATGCCGGGCTCGAAGTGCTGGAGGTCGAGGAGGAGTTCGTCGTGCACGACGACCGTCCGGCGGTGGACGCGGGCTGGCTGGACGCACCGGCCGGGACGTCCCGGTGACCGCCGGGGACCGGCCGGTTCCCGGGGAGCCGGTGTTCGAGGACCCGGCGCTCGCCCCGCGCTGGCGGGCCGCCCGGCGCGCGGTCCAGGACCATCTGCTGCGGGTGGTCGCGGGTTCGCCCTGGGGCGAGGTCCTGGTGCTGCGGGGCAGTGTGCCGCTCCGGGCGTGGATGGGCGCGGCCGCCCGGGAGCCGGGTGATCTGGACTGGATCGTGCCGGAGCCCGGTGCCGCCGGTTTTCCCGACCCCTGCGACCCGTATCCGTACGTGGCGGGGATCGGGGAGGTGCAGCAGTGGCCGGAGGCCGCGCACGGGGCGGCCGCGCCCGAGCTGCTGACGGACGGCGAGTGCCATGACACCGCAGGCGCCCGGCCGGTGCTCGCGCCGGAGGGGCTGCGGTGGGCGGAGCCTGACGACCTGTCCCCGCCGTCCGACCTCGACGAGGAGGTGGCCGCCGCGCTGAGGGCCGGTCCGCCGCTGCCCCGGGGGATACACGTCGATCCGCTCCGGGTGTCGTTGGACAGGGAGTGGCTGTACCGGGAGTACGAGACACCCGGGGTGCGGGTCGTCGTGCCGTGGGAGGCCGATGGGCTGCCGCCGGGCGAGCTCGGGATGGACTTCGCGCGGGACGAGCGGCTGCCCGAGGCGCCGGTGTGGACGGCCTGCCCGCGGGGTGACGGCGGGCCGCCGACGCCGGTACGCACCGCGGGTCCGGGGCTCTCGCTCGCCTGGAAGCTGCTGTGGCTGGCCGAGGACCAGGAGTCGGAGGGCCGGTCGGGCGCCAAGGACCTGTACGACGCGGTGCTGCTCGCGGAGTACGGGCGTACGGTGCTGCCGCCCCGGCTGCTGCGTACGGTGCTGGGGCCGCACGCGGAGGGGTTCACGCCCTCGGCGGTGCTGGACTGGCTGGTGGACTGGGCGGCGTTCCGGGCCGCGCACCCGTGGGTGGAGGGCGGTCCGGACGGGCTGCGGGAGCGGCTGGCCGCCGCGCTGCCGCCGCTGCTGGAGCGGAGCGCGCGGCGGTCCTGATCCCCGTGCCGGGCCGGGGCCGCCCGGTCCGGCACGGGGCGGGTGCGGATCACCCGCCGCGCCCTGCTACGGCTGGACGCTGATCTCGCCGATCCCGGTGCCGATGTCGGCACAGTGCGCGGTGGACTGGCCGGACTGGCCGGGGGCGAGGGTGATGTGCTCCCCGTCCACGTCCGGGGCCCAGCCGCAGACCAGGTGCACCCAGAAGGTCTGCGTCGCGCCGCCGTCGTTGCTGCACAGCGCGTAGCCCGTGTAGTCGTCGACCGCGTGCTTACCGGTGTCGCAGGACAGGCCCGGTGGTGTCGCCGCGGCCGTCCCGGCGGTGACGACGGACACCGCAAGCGCGAGCGCGCCGGCCGCTCCGGCCGTGACGACGCCCCGGAGCACGGTCCTGGACACACTCCCCATCGACAGCTTCATGTGTGCTTGTTCCTCCTCGCTGGTGACGGACTCGGTGCGCCGACGACCTTTCCGGGCACCCGCGACGCAAAACACGGCAGAACATCACCGTACGCACATGCCGGGAGGAGTTGCCGCGCGACCGGGAGCAGGTCCGCGGAACCGGAGGGCAGGACGTCCGCCCGGGAGCCTCGGCCGCCGGTTCGGCTCCGGCC
>NZ_JBHJQP010000162.1:0-18412 GCF_042262625.1 Streptomyces sp. NPDC056347
GCCCGGACACGGCCACCGGCCCCGGCGGGTCGCCGGGGCCGGAGAACAGCAGGGAGCCGGCGAACGCCACGGTGGCGGCGAGTGCGGCGGTGCCCGCCACGGGGGCGATGAACCGGGGGTACCCCTGGCGCCTGGGCATCGGCGGTGTCTCTCCTCATGATCGGACGGGCTGGTCCCATGATGGGGCAGGGCGCCGGGAACTCGGCGCGCGTCCCGGGAGTAGGTCAGGCAGGGACAATGTGTACGGACGACCGGGGGCGTGGCGTACGCGGACGGGTGGAGCGGATGGAACGGAACGATTCGACCGGCCCCGAGGAGCCGGAGGCGCGGCGGCCGGAGCGCGCCGGGGAGCTGCGGGCGGGGGCGGCCGGGCCGGATGGCCGGCCCGGTGAGGCGTCCGGTGGGCGGCCCGTGACCCTCGGGTCGTTCGCGTACACCGCGGCGGACGAGGAGAAGCGGCGCGGGGTGCGCCGGATGAAGACCACCGCCACGGGCCTCCTCCTGCTGGTCGCGCTGGTGTACGTGCTCGCCACCTGGGCGAAGAGCGCGGGGGTGGGCGGCTGGCCGGGTTTCGTCGCCGCGGCCGCCGAGGCGGGCATGGTGGGTGCGCTCGCCGACTGGTTCGCCGTGACGGCGCTGTTCAAACGCCCGCTCGGCCTGCCGATCCCGCACACCGCCATCATCCCCACCAAGAAGGACCAGCTCGGAGCCTCGCTGGGTTCCTTCGTCGGGGAGAATTTTCTCTCCGGTGACGTCGTGCGGGGCCGTATCCACGCCCTGCGCGTCGGGCGGCGGCTCGGTGCCTGGCTGGCCGAGCCGGCCCACGCCGACCGGGTCACCGCCGAGCTGTCGACCGCGCTGCGCGGCGCGCTGCGGGTGCTGCGGGATTCCGATGTGCAGGCGGTGGTGGGCGAGGCGATCACCCGGCGGGCCAACGCGGCGGAGGTCGGGCCCGGGCTCGGCAAGATGCTGGAGAAGATCGTCGCCGACGGGGGCCACCGCAAGGTGGTGGACCTGGTCTGCGTGAAGGCCCACGACTGGCTGGTGCTGCACGGCGATTCGGTGATGGACGCGGTGCAGGGCGGGGCGCCGGGCTGGACGCCGAGGTTCGTCGACAAGCGGATCGGCGAGCGGGTCTACAAGGAACTGCTGCGGTTCGTCACGGAGATGCGGGACATGCCGGGCCATCCGGCGCGTGCCTCGATCGACACCTTCCTGACGGACTTCGCGGCCGATCTCCAGACCGACTCGGACACCCGGGCCCGGGTCGAGCGGCTGAAGTCGGAGATCCTGGGCCGCGGCGAGGTCCAGGACGTCATCGCCTCGGCCTGGTCCTCGGTCCGCACGATGATCATCGCGGCGGCGGAGGACGAGCAGAGCGAGCTGCGGCTGCGGGCGCGGGCCTCGCTGATGGCGCTGGGCGCCCGGCTGGCCACGGACGAGCGGCTCCAGGCGAAGCTGGACGGCTGGCTGGAGGACGCGGCGGTCTACGTCGTCACGACGTACCGCACCGAGATCACCTCACTGATCAGTGACACCGTCGCGAGCTGGGACGCGGACCAGACGTCGAAGAAGATCGAGGCGCACATCGGCCGCGACCTCCAGTTCATCCGGATCAACGGCACGGTGGTGGGCGCGCTGGCGGGCCTGCTGATCTACACGGTGTCCTGGGCGCTGGGCGCGTAGCCGGGCGCGGGAAAGGGGCGGGGCTTCCGGAATCCTCCCGGGAGCCCCGCCCCCTTTTCGTCCCACTCGTACGGGGCGTCCGCCTCAGGCGGCCCGGCGGGTGACCGCCCAGGAGGCCACGGCCATGCTGCCCGCCACGGCGAAGACGGACGGCCAGGCGCCGATCTTCTTGGCCAGCGGGTGCGATCCGGCGAACGCGGCGAGGTACGCCGTCGTCAGCCCGGCCGCCGCGCGCGGCCCGGCCTGCCGGTTCCACTCGTACGCGGCCACGGTGCCCGCGGCGGCGAGGGCGACCCCGCCCAGTGGCCGCTTCCTGGTCCACCGCGCCACGGCATACCCGCCGACCAGCCCGCTCGCCGCCACCGCCGCTGCCGGAACCTTCGCCATCGCCGCCACCCTTGCCTTCTCGTCTCGGTAGTCCGGGCCCTGTCCCGGACCTTCGAGGCTAACGCGGTCCCCGGGATACCGGTCGCCGAGGGGGTGCACAGGCGTTTACCCTGGGGTGAACGCCTGTGCACCCCAGCCGTCCCGCACCCCGTACGGAGAGCCATGCCAGCGGACATACCCGCCGCCGCCCCGACCCCGGCCCAGCCCCCGGCCCCGACCCCCGCCCCGGACCGGCCCGCGCACCCCCGGTTCGCCGTCGCCGTCCTGGCGTTCTGCGGCGTCGTCGTCGCGGTGATGCAGACGATCGTCGTCCCGCTGCTCCCGCACATCCCGGCCCTCACCGGCGCGAGCCCGGCCGCCGCGAGCTGGCTGGTCACGGTCACCCTCCTGACCGGCGCCGTCTTCACCCCCGTCCTGGGCCGGGTCGGCGACATGTACGGCAAGCGGCGGGTGCTCGTCGCCTCGCTCGGTGTGCTGGTGGCGGGCTCGGTGCTGTGCGCGGTCAGCTCCCACATCGGCGTACTGATCGCCGGGCGCGCCCTGCAGGGTGCCGCGCTCGCCGTGCTGCCGCTCGGCATCAGCATCCTGCGCGACGAACTCCCGCCCGAGCGGGTGCTCTCCGCCGTGGCGCTGATGAGCTCGACGCTCGGCATCGGTGCGGCGGTCGGCCTGCCGGTCGCCGCCCTGGTCGTCGAGAACTTCGACTGGCACACGATGTTCTGGGTCTCCGGCGCGATCGGCGTCCTCGACATCGTGCTCGTGCTGACGTGCGTACCGGAATCGCCGCTGCGCACCCGAGGCCGCTTCGACGCGCTCGGCGCCCTCGGACTGTCCGGGGCCCTGGTCTGCCTGCTGCTCGCGGTCACCCAGGGCGCCGACTGGGGCTGGGCCTCGGCCCGGACGCTCGGGCTGCTGGCGACGGCCGTCGTCGTGGCGCTGTTCTGGGGCGCGTACGAGCTCAAGGTGGCCTCGCCCATGGTCGACCTGCGGATCTCGGCCCGCCCGGCGGTCCTGCTCACCAACGTCGCCGCCCTGCTCATCGGCTTCGCCTTCTACGCGAACTCCCTGGTCACCGCCCAGATGGTCCAGGAACCCGAGGAGACCGGCTACGGGCTCGGCGCCTCGCTCGTCGTCAGCGGACTGTGCCTGCTGCCCGGCGGCGTGATGATGGTGGTGCTCTCCCCGGTCTCGGCGCGGATCTCGGGGAAGTACGGCCCGAAGGTCAGCCTGGCACTGGCCGCCGGGGTGATCGGCGTCGGATACGTGGTCCGCTACTTCACCAGCCACAACCTCTGGCTGATCATCGCGGGCGCGACGGTCGTCGCCTCCGGCACGGCCATCGCGTACTCGGCCCTGCCCGCGCTGGTCATGCGGGGCGTCCCGATGAGCGAGACCGGTGCGGCCAACGGCCTCAACACCCTGATGCGGTCGATCGGGCAGGCCTTCTGCAGCGCGACCGTGGCCGCCGTGCTGGCCAACATCACCTTCCGGGTGGGCGGCAGGACCGCCCCGACGCTCCACGCGTACCAGTTGGTCTTCCTGATCGCGGGAGGCGCGGCGCTCCTCGCGCTGCTGGTCACCCTGTTCCTGCCGGGCCGCCGCACCCCCGCGGCAGGTACGGTCGAAAGCAGCCGCGACGTCCCGGGCGACCGGAAGGACGGTGTGCGGGCGATGCCGATCCAGGAGAGCACATGACCAGCGGCCAGGCCGCCGTACCGGCCCCGGTCCGGCCCGCCACCGACCCGGGCACGGGCCGCGACGCGATCCTGCGCGCGGCCCGCCGGGCGTTCACCCAGCGCCCGTACGCCGACGTCACCATCAGGGGCATCGCGGCCGACGCCGGAGTGAGCCCGTCGCTGGTGGTCAAGCACTTCGGTCGCAAGGAGGAGCTCTTCAACACGGTCGCCGACTTCGGTCCCGCCGCCGCCGAACTCCTCGACGCGCCGCTCGCCGTACTGGGCCGCCACATGGTCGTCACGCTGGTACGCCGCCGCCGTGCCCTCCAGTCCGACCCCTTGCTGCGTGTCGTCTTCTCGCTCGGCAACCGTGACGAACGCTCCCTGCTGCGCGACCGCTTCCAGGAACAGGTCACCGACGCCCTGACCGCCCGCCTCACCGGCAGCGAACGCACCCTGCGCGCCGAACTGATCGCCGGCCACCTCCTCGGCCTCGGCGCCACCCTCAGCCTCCACCGCTCCGGCGCGGGCGCGGACGCCACCCCCGAACACCTCGCGGACCTGTACGCGCCCGCGCTGCAGTCCCTGATCGACCGCTCCTGACCGCGCTGCCGGGCCTTGGCCCCGATAGCGTGGCGGAATGGACACCGAAGTTCTCAGGTATGTGGCATTCAGCGCGGACCCGTCCGGCGGAAACCCCGCGGGAGTGGTCCTCGACGCGTCCGGACTGGACGAGGCGGCCATGTCCCGCATCGCGGCCGACCTCGGATACTCCGAGACCGCGTTCGTCTTCCCGGAGCGGGGCGCGGACGCGGACGCGGGTGCGGAGACGGAGACGGAGACGGAGCAGGGTACGGGCGAGGCCGCGGGGCCGGGCCGGCGCACGCGGTTCGCGGTCCGGTACTTCAGCCCGCTGATCGAAGTCCCGTTCTGCGGGCACGCGACCATCGCCACCGCCGTCGCCCACGCGCAGCGGCACGGGACGGGGGAACTCTCCTTCCGGACCGGAGCCGGTGAGGTCCTGGTGTCCACGGAGGCGGGCCCGGACGCCTCGGTCATGGCCACCCTGGTCAGCGTGGCCCCGCGCTCGGAGCCCATCGCGCCGGACGTGACGGCGGAGTTGCTGGAGGCGCTGCGCTGGTCGGCGGAGGACCTGGACCCTGCACTGCCCGTGCGGGCGGCGTACGCCGGGGCCTGGCACCCGGTGATCGCCGCGGCGGACCGCGACCGGCTCGCCCGTCTCGACTACGACCGGCCGGCCCTGTCCGCCCTCATGGCACGCCACGGCTGGACCACCATCGACCTGGTCTGGCGCGAGTCGCCCTCGGTCTTCCACTCCCGCAACCCGTTCCCGCCCGGCGGAGTCGTCGAGGACCCGGCCACCGGGGCCGCCGCCGCGGCGCTCGGCGGCTACCTGCGTGCCGAGGGCCTCGTCGAGGCCCCCACGACGCTGACGGTGTACCAGGGGTACGACATGGGGCGCCCGAGCACGATCCGGGTGCGGGTGCCGGAGGGGGCGGCCACGGGCATCGAGGTCGGCGGCACCGCGGTGGCGATCTGAGCCGTCCGCCCGGCCGGCTCCGTACGGAACGGCCCCGCCGCACCCCGGGTGTTCGGCCGGGCCGGTCCCGGAGCGAGCGGGTCCGGCCTCAGCTGAAGACGACCGAACGGAGCTTCAGCCGGCTGGTGGCGTTGCCGCCGTGCGGCCGGAGGGAGAAATGGTCGCCCTCGCAGTCGGGGCCGGTGAAGACCACCGCAGTGGAGTCGGTGAGGTTCAGCGGGGTGCTCGCGGGCTGCGACGAAGCGGGGTCGGCCACCTGGGGCAGCGTGATGCACATCCGGCTCGGCGGGTCGAGGAGATAGCCGGCCCGCAGCGAGCCGCCGGCGCCGGAGTAGACGTACGTGAAGTCTCCCGTTGCCGCACTTGCCGATGCGGGCACGGTGATGATGAGTGCGAGCGCGCCGACGGCGGCGGCGACAGCGGTACGAAGACGCATGGGGAACTCCCGGAGCGCGATGGGGTGGGAAACGGCCCAAGTCTGCGCCCTCGGCACACGTTCATTCGCCGTGTGCCGGGCACCGTCACCCGGACGGCAACCGCTGAATCGGTTCTGCCGACGGCCAAGTGGGTCATGGCCACCTCGGCAACGACCCGCGAGGCACCGCGCCACGCACATCGACGGACCGACCCACCGCCATTTCCGGCCACAGCACACCTACACGTGCCCACCTGCACCTGCCCACCTGCGTGTTCACACCTGCACGTGCCCACCTACACGTGCCTACGCGGACACGTGCATGCACGTACACGCGCATGCACCGCGCTGCCGGCCGACCGGAACCCCGTCACCGTGCCCTTCGGCCCACGCGCCCGCGCACGTGGGCGCCGCGCTGCCGTGCGTACGGATCGCTACCCGTCGCCGAGTTCCAGCTCGCCGACGACCTGGTCCCCGCTGGTCTCCCCGGTCGGCCTGAACCCCAGCCCGAGGTAGAAGCCCTCCGGTCCGTGCTCACCGGGAACCCAGGTGACGGTGGCCCGGGTGCCGCCCCGGCGCCGGATCTCCTCGCACACGGCCGCCACGGCGAACCGCCCGTACCCGCGCCCCTGCTGGTCGGCGGCGATGTTCAGCCGCCAGAGCCCGGAGCGCGGACCGGCGTCGCCCGGGTCGTCCGGACGGAACCGGATGCCGAAGAAGGCCATGACGAAGCCGACGAGCCGGTCCCCGTCGAGGATCAGCCGCGGCCAGGCGACGTCGGGGGTCGCGTAGGCCTGGGCCAGCGACCAGGAGACCGGCTTCACGAGCCCTTCCTGGTCGGGTCGTACGCTCAGCCCGCAGGCGGCCTCGACGTTGTCGTCCGTGATCTCTTCCAGACGCAGTGATGAAGACATGGGCGCAACCTACCGACCTGCACCGCGTCCCGTCGGACGACCTCGCCGCGTGCGACGCCGCGACGCCCGGCTCCGCCATGAGTGGAACCGGGCGTCGCGGTGAACTGCCGTTGTGGTGACGTCAGTTGGCGGGCATCTGGTAGAGGCCACGGCCGGCGCGGTGGGCCCGGGAGGTGGCGACGAGCCGGTCGAGGGTGCTGCGCACGGTGTTGATGCCGTTGGGGGTGAGCTCGCGTCCGAGCGCCTCCGTCACGTCACGCGCGCGGACGGGGGCGCCGCCCGCCGCCGCGAGCACCTTCAGCGTCAGCTCGGTGAGGCTGCCGCTCTCGTCGACGGCCGCGGCCGCCTTCTTCGCCGCCCGGGGCTTCGTCGCCTTGGCCTTCGCGGTCTTGGCGGCCTTGGTGGCTCCGGCGGTCTTTGCCGCCTTGGCCGCCGTGGCGGTCGCCGTCCCGGCGTCCTTGGTGTCCTTGTCGTCCTTGGTGTCCTTGGCCCGGCCGCGCTGCTGGGCCTTCGGCTTGGCGGCGGTCCGCTTGCGGCTCTTGGGCGCGGTGGAGGCCTTGCGGGCGGTGGAACGGCGCGGCGCGGGGGCGGCGGCCGAATCCTGCGGCTCCTGCGGGGCCTCCGTCTGCGCGGGGGTTCCGGCGGGCTCGGCGGACGCGGTGGCATCGCCGGAGTCCTGCGCCTGCCGCGGAATCCTGGGCGCGGCCACGGCCGCGTCGGAACCGGCCTCCGCCTTCGCCTCGGACGCCGCCTCGGACGCCGTCTCGGCAACGGGCGCGGGCGAGCCCGACAGCGCACGCAGCGCGGTCAGCGCGGTCCGAACCGAACCCAGGCGTTCGGTGACGGCCGCGAGTTCCTTCTCCAGCGCCTGCTGGTGCTGCTCGAGGCGCGGGAGTTCCGCCTCCAGCAGGGAAGTCGTGGCATCGATGGTGACCAGTGTGCTGGTCTCGGAGGTCATGTTGTCGCCCTTCAGTTCCGGCCGACCGTCGGTGACCGATGTACCGCAGGGTAAGGGGTGTTGTGTTGTGGCCGGAAATCGCCTCTTCGATGCGAACCGCTCGATCGGCCCGTCGGCGCTGGTCGCCAGTCTCCCCAAACCCCCTCCCGCGCACCCTGAAGATGGCCGAGGACCCACTCGTTCGGCCGCATACTCCGTCACTCACGGTACTGGGCGGAGGAGACGTGCCACGGTCTCAGGACTGGTTCCAGCCGGGGTAGAGCAGATTCACCCGTACGTGGTTGTCGAAGCGGTCGAGTCCGAAGAACCGCTGGTCCATGACGATGGCGTCCTTCATCGACGCGTCGTCCAGGACGGCGAAGGTGTAGTAGCCGGCCTCCGGGCGAGCGGCCTCCGCACGTATGACTCCACCGGCGATCAGCCGGTCCCGTTCCGCCTGGATGTGACGTACCAGCGCGTCATTCGACTCGTCGGAGTCGAGCACCTCCATGATCCTTCGCGCGAAGTGCTCGTTGGCCGCACCGGTCGCCCCGGTGATGTTGGCACCCGCGTAGCGGATCGGCTCCCGGAACTCCGGTGGCAGCAGCAGGTAAGCGAACCGTGTTCCGTGCACGGCCAGGCTCTTGGTCGGACACACGAGGCGGAACGTGAGGTCCGGTTCGAGCCTGGACGTCGGTTCGGCACGCGAGGACCTGTCCCAACGGGCGTACTGAAACGTCCCGTCCACCAGCACCACCGAGCCGGTGCGGCGTTGCCACCGTGCGATCCTCTCGATCTGCCGCTCATGCACGGTGGTACCGAAAACCCAGATCGGGTCGCAGAGCACAAGCGCGGACTTCCGGTCCGGCAGATCGAGTTCGGCGGCCTCGTCGTGCAGGACATCGGCACTCACCTGGCGGATGGGGATGCCGAGGGAATCACAGAAGTAGTAGCAGGAGTAGTAGACGGGCGGCACATGGCAGACCTCCTCCACCCCCATCTCCTTCAGCGCGAGGAAGAAGCCCAGCAGAAGGGGGCTGGAGCCGCTGGACACGTAGACGGCCTCACGCGCGTACGTCACACCGTCCGCCCGTGCGTGAAAGCCGGTGATGGAGTCGGCCAACGCTGTCGAATCGGAGAGGAAGTTGTAGTTCTGGAGCGCTTCCGGGTCCTGCGCCACGGCTTGCATGCCATCGAGGTACCGGCCCGCGTACGGATGCGTGGTCTGCCACCCGGACAGGAACCGGCCGGTCCTGTTCGTGCGCGACACGCTGTCCAGCTCACGGTGCAGTCGCAGCAGTTTCGCAGGCGAAAGGCTCATGGCATCCCCCAGTCGGAAGTCAGACGATTCTGTGGGCCGGCCGGCCCGCCAGCGCACTCTCGATCGTGCTGATCCATGTGTCCGCACGCCGGTGCACGCTCTCGGCGGTGTACCAGCCGTGGGACGGTGTCAGCACGGTGTTGGGCAGCGCGGTGTACGGGGCCGGCGAGCCGATGACGTCCAGACCTGCTCCGGCGATCGTTCCCTCGCGCAGGGCGTCTGCCAGCGCCTGGGGATCGATGAGCTCGTCCGAGGAGATGTTGACGACGTAGGCGGTCCGTTTCATCAGGGCGAACGTCCGGTGGTTGAGCAGGTGGTGGCTTTCCGGTGTCAGTGGCAGACACAGGAAGACGACATCGGCGGAGCCGAGCAGCTCGTCCTGGCTCACCTGCGTGGCACCCCGGATCGTCCTGACACTCCGGTTGGCGAACAGGACCCGCATCCCGAAGCCCTGGGCGAGTGCGCAGAGGCGGGTGCCGATGTCGCCGACGCCGATAATTCCCGCAGTCTTGCCCTCCGCTTCGAGGGACAGCAGGCCGGAGGTGTCATCGACGCCGGTGCGCACCGCCCGGTCGAGGACGGTGAGGTGCCGGTTGGCGGCCAGGTAGAGCGCGAAGGCGTGCTCGGCGACCGAGGAACCTGTGTAGCCCGGTGTGTTGCACACGGCGATGCCGTTCGCCTCGCAGTAGGCGGTGTCCACGTAGTCGTGGGCGGTGCCCGTGGTGACGATGAGGCGCAGGTTCGGGAGCTTTTCGAGAACGGTCGCGCCGAGGTCCCGGTTGGCGGTGACGAGGAGCTCGAATCCGTCCCCTGTCGCATCTCCGCCGGGGCGCCACACCGGGCGCACCAAGGAATCGAGGCGTGGCCGCAGGCTGTCGGGCACTTCCTCCGGGTCGATCAGGAACAGGGCGTCGGGGGCGCCCCGGAGGTGTGAGAAATCGAGGGTCAAGACTCGGTCCGTTCCGTGGTCGTTCCGTGCACGCGGGGCGATCGCACAATGTCTTCCAGTACCGTGCGCAGCCACACCGCGACATCGGTGAAGGCCGCATCCGGATTCGGCCACGCCGTGACCGGCCTGCAGTCGCGCGGTAGTGCCTGGAGTGCGCCGAAGGGGAAACCGTGCCAGTCACAGGCCCTGAGCAGTACCGGGACCACACGCGCGGTCCCTTCGTGGTGACGCTCCATGGCTCTGCGCATCTCGATGTCCCGGCAGAAGTCGGAGGCCAGGAAGTCGGAGCTGATGAGCAGCAGGATGATGTCCGCCGACTCCAGGTTCTCGTCGATCGCCCCGCTCCACTCCTCACCCACCCGGATCTGCCGGTCCGACCAGGAGTCGAGGAGCCCGCGCCAGCGCAGCAGGCTGAGGTGCCGCTCCAGCTGAGAGCGCAGCTCGTCATCGCGGTGCGAGTAGGAGATGAACATTCTGGCACCGCGGGCCGAGGACGGTACGGCTGCGGGGCCCGGTTCCGGCTGCGGGACGGCGACTCGCTGCCGGATGAGCGAGGCGGCCGAGGAAGGTGACTCGACCGCGCCCAGTGCCGTCAGCGAGCTCAGCTCGGCCGGTGTGATGCCTCGGCAGCCGCTGATGTCGAACCCTTCGAACTGGCGGGCCACTCGCATAGTCTCCGCCTCACCGAGTTCCGGATGGCTGTAGCTGCGAATGGCCTCGTCGCTGCCGACGGCCGCGATCCGCGTTCCGTCGGCGTGCCAGGCGATCGAGCGGATGGTGCCGCTGGGAGTGGACGAGACGCCCCGCAGGCGCAGCCCGTCCGCCGTCCAGCTACGCAGATAGCCGTCCTGGCCGGCGCTCAGGAACGTACTGTCGCCCGGGGCGGCCAGCAGCGAGAGGATCGCGCCGTCGTGACCTCTCGCCTGACCGCACAGTGTTCGGGATTCGAGATCCCACAGTCGCAGGACTCCGTCACTGCCGCCTGTGACGCACAGGCGGCTGCCGAGGACGCAGAGGCTGGTCACATGGCCGTCGACCGTGCCGAGCAGTTCGGACTCCCCGGACGCGATCTGCCAGAGCCTGGTCTGCCCGTCCTCTCCCACCGAGACCAGGCGAAGTCCGTCGCTCGTGTACTGGATGGCCCGCACCCGGGCCTCGTGCCCGCTCAGGGTCTGCATGCCGCCCTGCCCCTGGACGCCCCAGATCCTGATGAGCCCGTCGGCGCCCGCTGCCGCGACGCTGTGGCCGTTCGGCTCGAACACGACCGTCCACAGCCAGTTGCGGGAGCCGGTGAGAACGGCGGACAGCTGGTTGGTCCGCAGGTCCCACAGGCGTACGTCCCAGTCCTCGCCGGCAGTGGCCAGCAGCTCGCTCTCAGGGTGGAACGCCAGTGCGCGGACGCCCGCGGTGTGACCCCGTAGCTCCGCCAGGCATTCGCCCGACTCCGGCTCCCATACCCGGACGAGCTGGTCGTGGCCCCCGGTGGCGATCAGCCGGCCGTCGGACGAGGCGGCGACGCCGAGCAGTGTGCCCGAACTACCGGCCAGCACCTCCAGGCACTCGGCGTTGGCGATGTCCCAGAACCGAATGGTGGAATTCCGGCCGACCGTGGCGAAGTACTGGCCGTCGCTGTCGGCCGCGACGGGCCAGACGGGGCCGTTCAGACTGCTGATCACGCGTTCGCAGTGGGCCGCGGCCGGGTCCGAGACGTTCCACATGCGGATGGTCTCGTCGTGGCTGCCGGTGATGAGGATGTCGCCGGCCGTCGCTCTGGTCACGGTGAGGGACCAGATCGATGCGGTGTGTCCGGGCAGTGCCGCGACGAGACTGCGGCTCTCCATGTTCCAGACCCGGATCACTCCGTCGTCGCAGCCGACGAAGACGTGCCTGCCGTCGGTGGAGAACTTCACACACCGACCGGAAACCCGCTGGTCTCCCTCCAGCCGGATCTCCTCGCCGCTGACCGTGTCCCAGACGCGCAGGCACACCTCGTCGCAGGCCGCCGCGATGAGAGGGGAGGCAGGAGCGCTGTGCAGGCTCCAGACCTCGGCGTCGAGACGGCACAGGACACGTGGTTCCTCTTCTCTCGGGGCCACGGACCAGGCGAGGACGCGTCGGTCCTCGCCGGCGCTGAACAGAGTGCGTCCGTCGGAGGAGAAGACGACGCTGCGGGTCTGCCGTTCATGACCGGTGAAGTCGGTGGGCAGGTTGGTGGTCAGGTCCCAGACCCGCAGCCGCCCCCGTTCGTCGGCGCAGGCGAGCCTGCCGCCGTCGGGGGAGTACGCGACGGTTCTGATCCAGTCGGCCTGCCAGGGCAGGGAGGTGAGCCTGGTTCCGTCCGGCACGTTGACCAGAACCACGGAACCGCCGCTCTGCCCGATCGCCGCGACCTTTCCCTCGGGGGAGAACTCGATCGCGAAGACGTAGTGGTAGATGCCGGGAAACCGGCAGCCGGCGAATTCTGTCTGACGGGCATCCGCCCGGGAGAGGCGCAGCTCCGACAGGTCGAGGCGGCGAAGCACCAGCCGGGACAGGTCGAAGCCGGTCAGATCGCTGGTCCAGGAGTGGTGGATGGACAGGGCGTTCGCGGCGAGGAAGGTTCCGTACGCCTCGTGCCCGATGCGGGAGACGTCCAGCAGCGCCAGCAGTCGGGGGACGACCTGGGTGGCCGAGCCGAGACGGTCCTGGAGCATGCTCATCATCGGTTCCGAGAGGAACCGGCGCTGTGCTTCGCGCACGTGCTCCGGGGCACCGGCATCCACCAGGGCGAACTGGCACAGGACATCGGGTCGGCCGGTGTGGACCTCCTCCACGCATTCCTGGTTCAGCCGAGTGGTGACGAACTCCTGGATCATGTATTGGAGGTGGAAGCTGCCGTCGCTCTCCTGGATCAGCGATCTGCGCCGCAGGCGTTGCAGCAAGGTCCCCGCCGACCCCGATCCCACACGTGAATCGGCGGAGATCTCCCGGACGGTGAGCGGTCTGCGGGCTGCCGCGAGACGGAACAGCACCATGCGCTCGTCATTCGTCAACCGGTCGAAGTGCTGATGGAACAGCCCTTCCAGCTCCCCGAAGACGAATTCACCCGACTCCACGAACCGGGCGATGCTTCCGTCATGTATGTCCAGGATGAGATCGGAGGCGAGCTGGATCGCCAGCGGGTTCCCGTCGTACTTGCTGACCAGCTCTCCGCGCAGCCGGACATCTCCGCGCAGTCCCCGGCGGGCCAGGAGCGTCCTGGCGGGGACCTTCGGCAGGCCCTGGAGATGGAGAGTGCGTACCGCGGTGTTCCTTTCCCGGAGGAAGGAAGGATTCTCGCGGGAGGTGATCAGAACGGTGGATCGGTGCGGTTCCGAGGCCAGGCGGCTGAGCAGGCTGCCGTACTCCTCGTAGGCCGGGCGGAACTCGTTGGAGAACCGTTCGGAGTCGAGCAGCACTTCGAGGTTGTCCAGGACGACGAAGCACGCCTCGGCTGTCAGGCATGAGACGAGCTGCTCGGTCGGAGTCCCGTCCGACCGGGTGTCCCGGTCGGGGAAGAGCGAGAGGATTCCATGCAGTAACTCGTCCAGCGACGGCGCATTCGTGAGGGATACCCAGATGGTGCGCCTCGGCTTCTTGGTGCCGGTGTGCGCCAGCCGGTAGGCCAGCGCGCTCTTGCCCACCCCGCCGAGGCCGTGCACCGTGCAGACCTTGCAGCCCGATTCGACGTAGCTGAGGAGCTTGCTGACTTCCCGCGTCCGGTCGACGAAATCGTCCGGCGGTGTGTGATAGGTACTGAACAGGTAATCGATCGGCATGGCTCTCACATCCGGATTGCCCCGTGAGGGACGCGGGGTCCCTGGTACCCACCGCGCTGTTCGGCCGGTGGTGGGCGCGATTGTAGTGGCCGGACGGGGTCGGCAGAGCCTTCCTCCCGGACCTGTCGGCGCGTCAGACCGCTTTGACCATGGGGGTGATGTCGACCAGCACCACCGCACGTTCACCCGGGCCCGAGTCCTCGCCCCGCCGGATGGGGTCGACATGGTGGCTGACCCGCTCGTCGTGGATGCCGTAGGACTCCAGTGGTTCCTCCAGGTCGAAGGTCGCCATCAGCGACTCGGGCGGCACCTCACCGGGCACGGAGCCGGCGCACGCCACGTCCGCGACGTAGTTCGTACCGCCGGTGGCGTTGCGCTTGTAGACGAGATGGGCGAAGTGGAAGGGCTCCCCGTCCTGATGCAGAAAGTTCGGTGACGACACGGCCGTGCCATCGAGGTCCCCGACGGAGAGCTTGATGAAGTGCACACCGACGTGAAGGGGAAGATTCTGCTCTCGTTCGCTCCACCAGGTCTGGGCGAAGTCGAACAGGATGATGCGCTCCAGGAGGGGGTTGGCCTCCCCCCGGGCGGAGATTGCGGGGAAATACCGGTCCATCCCCTGGTGCTCAGGGTTGTACCCACCCTGGAAGTAGTGGGTGACCTCGCCCAGGTGCCCGTCATCGGCCTTGGGCACCCAGTGCAGCTTCTTCTCCCAGGGGAGAAGAACCGCACAGGAGTGCCGCCGGTAGCGATGCAGCAACGGGTTTCCATACGGATCCGGCGGGAGGTCGGTGAACTCCTCCTGCAGCTCCCCGAGCCATCTGCCGACGAGTTCGGGACCGAACTCCTTCGACAGCGAGAACCGTTCGAAACCGTTGGCCGCCAGTGACGGTTCTTGATGCGCCTGCACGCCGAAGCCTCTCCCGTGTGCCCCTGTCGAGTTCGCCGGGCGCTGCGCCCGGGGGGCACATGCCCCGGACAGGTGGCCGTCAACCCCCGTTCGCCGAACAGGTGTTGCGTCGTCGATGGAACGGACCGCGACCGTCCTCGTGCAGAGACGCGGGCGCCGGTGGGTAGGCTCCAGCCCGACTTGCCGCCAGGAGGCAAGAGCACTCGCCCGCGACTCCATGGAGGTGTCATGACTTCGTCGGCCACCGCGCCAGCGGTCACCATCACGCCCGAAGCGATCAAGCACCTTGAGTTCATCCAGGCGGTGATCGCACGATTGGGCAACGGATCCTTCCTGATCAAGGGATGGACGATGACAGTGGCCGGGGTCTTCTTCGGTGTGCTGGTGAGTCGTCCGGGCTGGCTGCTGGCGTTGGCAGGGCTGGTCCCGATCGGGGGGTTCTGGCTGCTCGACAGCTATTTTCTGCGTCAGGAAAGGCTTTTCAGGAAGCTCTACGACGACGTCCGAAAGCCGGGGACGAACGTGGAGCTCTTCTCGATGAATGTGCAGCCGTACGATTCGGCGGTGTCATGGACGGGAGTCGTCCGTTCGCATACCATGATCAACTTCTATGGCATGCTCGCATTGATCGATCTCGTATTCATCGGCTGGGGAGTGGTCAGGGCCGTGACTTCCTGAAGCCCTGGCGCAGCCGCTCCGCGATCTCTCTGTCGGCATCCCCGGCAGCAGGTCTTCCGGGTGGCCAGATGCTGCCGAAGTGGTCGTCGCGCCAACGTGGCACCACGTGCACGTGCACGTGGAAGACGGTCTGGGAGGCTGCTGCCCCGGCGGAGGTGATGACATTCATTCCGTCGGGGCACAGGGTCGTGCGGAGTCCGGAGCCGACCACCGAAACGAATTGCATGAGGCCGGCCAACGGGCGCGCCGGAAGATCGAAGAAGTCGGCGTAATGGGACTTGGGAATGACGAGAGTATGCCCGAGGGCGGCCGGTCGGAGGGGGAGGAAAGCCATGTTCTCGGCGTCCTCGTGGACCAGCTCCGCCGAGGCTTCTCCCGCGCCGATTCTGCAGAATTCGCATTCGAGCAAAACAGCCTCGCATCATAGGACCTGCTTGCCGGACGTCGCTGTCGTCGTAACACCGGCGGTCATCGAATTGTAGGGCCGTGCCCGCGATGGGGCCGGAGAGTTCGTCCGGCTTCCGGCCGGTCAGGCCAGGACCTCCCCGGGCGTCACGTCCCGTTCCTGTTCCCGGCCGCCGTCCATCCGTAGCCGCAGCCCCATGGAAAGTATCGCGGCGACCGCGAACCCCGCTCCGACCCAGGGGAGTTGGCGGGCCCCGTAGGCCGCCAGAACCCAGCCGCCCACCGCCGTTCCCACGGTGATGCCGAGGTTGGAGAACGAGATGAAGAGGCTGTTGCCGAACTCGGGTGCGTCGAGCGAGTCCCGCCCCAGCCAGCTCTGGCTCACGACCAGGCCGCCCGAATGCACGGCGCCCCATACCAGGACCGCCGCCACCATCGGCGCGAACAGCGGGCCCACGGCGTACACCAGGACGTAGACCAGCAGGCAGAGCACCGGATACGCGACGGCGGTACGGACGGGGCCGCGCCGCAGCAGGCCGCCGAAGGCGAAGTTGCCGAGGATCATCACCACGCCGAAGGCCATCAGCATCGCGCTGATCCACGTACCACTCATGCGCGTGACCTGTCCCAGGTACTCGGCGAAGTAGCCGTAGACCGAGAACATCGCCGCGAAGACGAGCACGACGGAGGTGATGCTCAGCCACGTACCGGCCCGCTTGAGCACGCTCAGCTGTGTGCCGTAGGAGGAGCGCCGCTCGACCGGCATCGACGGGACGAACCGCACAATGCCCAGGAACGCCAGGAGATTGACGAGCGCGCCGAACCAGAAGGCCGCGGGCAGTGACAGATGGTCGGCGAGGTACGAGGTCAGCGGCACGCCGAACGCGAAGCCGACGGTGACCCCGCCGAACACCGTCGTCGTGGCCCGGGTCGCGTCCTGCCCGGACGCCAGTCGTGCGGCCGAGGCGAGCGCGACCGCGAAGAACACGGGGTGGAACAGGGCGGGCACGATCCGGAAGGCGAGCATCACCCCGTACTGCGTGGTGAGCGCGTAGACGGCGTTCGACACGGCGAACACCGCGATCGAGGCGGCGAGCACCTTCTTGCGGTCGATGCCGGAGGCGAGCAGCGTGCTGAACGGCCCGGACACCGCGATGACCAGGGCGAACACCCCGACGAGCCAGCCGGCGTCGGACGGGGTGACACCGAGTTCGACCGAGACCCGGGGGAGTACCCCGACCATGCCCATCTCGGTGGTGATGATCCCGAACACGCCCAGGGCGAGCACCGGAACAGCGAGGGAGGCCCTTCTCATCGAAACGACCAAAACCTTTCGTCAAATCGAGAAAACTAGATGCGATGTGTTGTGGTTCGACCCCGTGTCGCGCACCGGGGTCGACGCGCCCTACAGCTCGTCGCGTACGTGTGCGGCGAACTCGGCGATCACCGGCTCGTTGCGCCGGTAGTACGTCCACTTGCCGATGCGTTCCGAGGTGAGCAGTCCGGCGTCCTTCAGGGTCTGCAGATAGCCGGAGACCACCGACTGCGCCAGTCCGGCGCGCTTCTGGATGTCGCCGACGCAGACGCCGATGTGGAAGCCGAGCCCCTGCTGCCGGTAGGAGTCCTCGTCGAAGTGCTTCTCGGGCTCCTTCAGCCACTGCATGAACTGGAGGCGTGCGGGGTTGGCGAGCGCCTTGTGCACGGTCAGGGGGTCCATGGCCCCGCCTCCTCGTCTCCTCGTGCCGGCCAGAACGCATCTATCTTTCTCGATACGTAGTGTCAGGTCAAATCGCGCGCACGCCTGACCAGGTCAAACCTCAATCGTTATACGCCTCCGATCGAGCAAAGGGGGAGATAGGTGACAAGCAGGCATCTATGTGCCTTGACGGGATCATGTGACCGCAGGAGGCTGAGGCGCCCCCCACGGAAGCCCCTCTTCAGATGTTGGAATGTCTATGCGCACACTTGCTTCCGCAGGCACGCTCACCGCTGCCGTGGCCGCGGCGATGATCTTCGCCCCCGCCGCCCATGCCACCCCTCCCGGCGACAACGGCACCGTGAAGATTCACGATGCCAAGACCGGCGAGGAACTCCGTAAGAACGAGCCCCACGTCTGCACGTTCTACCTCGACGCCTTCGGGTTCGACGGTGGCCAGAACGTCGACTGGCGCATCGCCGCCTGGGCCCCGACCGCCGCCGTCAAGGGCGAGATCGTGAAGTCCGGTTCGCTGAAGCTCGACGCCGACGGCCACGGCCGGACGCCGGACCAGACCCTGCCCGACGGTCACTACAAGCTGTACTGGAACTTCGACGGCGAGCACGGCAAGGCCAAGCAGAAGGTCTTCTGGACCGACTGCGGCGGCGAGAAGCCGGGCGAGGAGAAGCCGGGCGGCGAGGAGCCCGGCGGGGAGAAGCCGGGCGAGGAGAAGCCCGGTGAGGAGAAGCCCGGCGGCAAGCCGACGCCCTCCGCCTCCGAGTCGACCCCCGCCCCCGGCTCCTCCACCCCGGTGAAGCCGACCGAGGAGCCCTCGTCGTCCGCCCCCGCGGACACCACCCCGCAGGCCTCCGCCTCGTCCCCGGCCGCCAAGCCCACCGCCGGCGACCACGCCGAGGGCGACCTCGCCGAGACCGGCACCGGCGCACCGGTGGGCCTGCTCTCCGCGGCCGCCGCCGCCCTGGTCGCCGCAGGCGCCTACCTGGCCCTCCGCCGCCGCAAGGCCGCCCAGCACTGACCGCCGCCCCCACTCGGCCCCGCTGCCCCCGCCCTCCGCACCGC
>NZ_JBHJQP010000163.1:0-18094 GCF_042262625.1 Streptomyces sp. NPDC056347
GGCGCGTGACGCGTCCGCCCGCGGCCGTGGCACCGGTTCGCCCACCGTCGAAGGACCGGCGGACCGTGCGTCTGCCGCGCGGTCCGCGGGGATCCTCAGGCATCCGTAGGGAGACAGTTCATGTACGACTACGACCTCCTGGTCGTGGGTTCGGCCAACGCCGACCTGGTGATCGGGGTGGAGCGGCGGCCCGCGGCCGGGGAGACCGTGCTCGGTTCCGACCTGGTCGTCCACCCGGGCGGGAAGGGCGCGAACCAGGCGGTGGCCGCCGCGCGGCTCGGTGCCCGTACGGCGCTGCTGGCGCGGGTCGGTGACGACGCGCACGGCCGGCTGCTGCTGGACACGCAGGCCGGGGCCGGTGTCGACAGCGCGGGCGTCCTGGTCGGCGGCGCGCCGACCGGGGTCGCGCTGATCACCGTGGATCCGTCCGGGGACAACAGCATCGTGGTGTCGCCGGGCGCCAACGGGCGGCTCACGCCCGAGGACGTCCGTGGCGCGGCCGGCCTGCTGCGCGCCTCCAGGGTGGTCTCGGCGCAGCTGGAGATCCCGCTGGAGACGGTCGTGGAGGTTGTACGGAACCTGCCGGCCGGTGCCCGCTTCGTACTGAATCCCTCGCCGCCCGTCCCGCTGCCCGCCGAGGTGCTGGCGGCGTGCGATCCGCTGATCGTGAACGAGCACGAGGCGCGGGTTCTCACGGGCGGTGATCCGGACGGCTCACCCGAGGACTGGGCGAAGGCCCTCCTCGCTCTCGGCCCCCGCTCGGTCGTGGTGACCCTGGGCGAGCGCGGCGCGCTGGTCGCGACCGGTGGCGAGGCCGCCGTCGGGACGGCCCGGGTGCCGTCGGTGAAGGTCGAAGCGGTCGACACCACCGGTGCGGGCGACGCGTTCACGGCGGCGCTGGCCTGGCGGCTGAGCACGGGCGCGCCGCTCTTTGAGGCGGCGGCGTACGCGGCCCGGGTGGGCGCGGCCGCGGTGACGCGGGCCGGTGCCCAGGAGTCCTATCCGAGTGCCGAGGAGGTCGCGGCGCTGTGAAGAAGTCCGGAATACTCAATCGCCATCTCGCGGGCGCGCTCGCCGAGCTGGGGCACGGCGACGGGGTGCTGGTGTGCGACGCCGGGATGCCGATCCCGGCGGGCCCGCGCGTGGTGGACCTGGCGTTCCGCGCCGGGGTGCCGTCCTTCGCCGAGGTCCTGGACGGCCTCCTCGGCGAGCTGGTGGTGGAGGGTGCGACCGCCGCGCACGAGATCCGCGAGGCGAACCCGGAGGCGTCCGCGCTTCTCGACCGCGGTTTCCCGGATCTCGCCCTGGTCTCGCACGAGAAGCTCAAGGAACTGTCGGCGGGCGCCCGCCTGATCGTCCGTACGGGCGAGGCCCGCCCGTACGCGAACGTGCTGCTGCGCTGCGGCGTCTTCTTCTGATCTGACTCTGCCGGGGATCTTGGAGGGCTGGATGGGGGCCTTTTCGGTCAATGATGCGAATCATGCGGCGTCCAGCCGTGGCACCCCTGCGGGCAGGGTGCTGCGGTTCAGGTGGATTCGGCGATTTGGATCGTGTCGATGCCTTGGTCCATGAAGGTGGCCAGGTTCTGGCCCTCCGCCTCCAGTTCTCGTACTTCGGTCCGGGTGAGCCCGCGCAGGGGGCTGATCGTGAGGCGGCGGTCGCCGGTGGTCCAGGTGGCGGCGACGCGGCCGTCGACGAGGACGGCGCGTTGTCCGGCGACGGAGAGGCCGAGGTGCGGGTCGTCGATGATGCGGCTGCGGTCCTGGTAGCCGAGGATCGCGTTGTCGAAGGCGGGCAGGAAGCGGATCGGCGCGGGGGTGTCGGCGTGTGGGAGGGGTGCGTCGGGCAGGTCGAGGAGCAGGCGGCCGCGTTCGTCGCGGTAGGTGACGAGGTCCCCGCGGAGGGCCTTGACCGCGGCGGGCAGTCCGGCCAGGCCGCTCCAGGCGCGGATGTCCGCGGTGGTGGCGGGGCCGTAGGCGGCGAGATAGCGCAGGACCAGTCGCTGTCCGATCGGATCGTCCGGGTCCGCGGGCAGAGGGGTGATGGACTGGTGCAGCCAGGTGGACAGGGGGAGGTTGTGGACGCCTGCGGTCCTCTTCCACAGTCCTCTGGGGGGCAGTTGGGCCATGGGGATGAGCGCGGCGACGAGAAGTTCGCCCAGCACCCGGCCGGGCGGCGTGGGCCAGCGGTCACGGAGTGCGCCGACGAGTTCGCCCATGGCGCGTGGCTGGTGATCGGCCATCACGGCCCGTCCCGCTGTGCTCAGTTCGTCCAGGTCGATTCCGTTGAGTTCGCTGCGGTAGGTGGACAGGACGCGTTGCCGCAGCATGGCGTCGTGGCGGGGGCGCCAGGCGAGCGCGTCGGTGGCGGCGACGAGGTGGACGGTGCGGCGCATGAGGTGGGTGCGCACAACCTGGCGGCCCACGACCAGGTGGTCCAGGTCGGCCGGGGTGAACGCCCTGACGCGCGACCACAGGCCGGTGAACGGTTCCTGCGGGGCCTGGGCCTGCAGTCCGGCCAGGTGGGACACGGCATCGAGGGCGGTGCAGTCCTCGCGCTCAAGGAGGTACTGGCGGGCGAGGGTGGCCCGGTTGAGGTCGCGCTGGGTCAGGACGCTCATGGGTCTCAGGCTGCCGCACGCTCGGAGCCGGGGCGACGCCGCCGGCCGATGTCGGTAAGGGAGGGCGGCTGGTGGGCCACGTCGAGCGGGCCGATGTCGGTGCCCGGCGGAACGATGTCGTCGATCCGGTCCAGGACGGCGTCGTCGAGCACGGTCGCGGCGCCTGCCAGCAGGTCATCGAGCTGGTCGAGGGTGCGGGGGCCGATGATGGCCGAGGTGACGTCCGGGTGGGCGGTGGCGAAGGCCATGGCCAGGTGGGTGAGCGGCAGGCCGGCCTGTTCGGCGAGGGGGATCAGCTGCTCGACGGCGTCGAGCTTGCGGGGGTCGGTCATGTGCCTGGGGGCCCAGTGCATGCGGGCGTTGCTGCTCGGGGCGTCGTTCTTGCGGTAGCGGCCGGTGAGCAGGCCCATGGCCAGCGGGCTCCACACGAGTACGCCCATGCCGAAGCGACGGGCGACGGGGAGGATCTCGCGCTCGATCGCCCGGTTGAGGACGGAGTAGGCGGGCTGCTCGGTGCGCAGCCGGTGCAGGCCCCGGCGTTCGCTGACCCAGTGAGCCTGCACGATTTCGCTCGCGGGGAGGTTGGTGGAGCCGATTGCGCGTACCTTGCCGGATCGGACCAGGTCGGTGAGGGCGGACAGCGTCTCTTCGATGTCGGTGTGAGGGTCGGGGTGGTGGATCTGGTAGAGGTCGATGTAGTCGGTGTTCAGGCGGCGTAGTGAGCCTTCGACCGCTTTCATGATCCAGCGGCGTGAGCTGCCGCCCTGAAGGGGACCCTCGCCCATGGGGCCGTTGAACTTGGTCGCCAGAACCACGTCCTCGCGGCGGCCGTTGAGGGCGCGGCCGAGGATGTGCTCGGTCTCGCTGTGTCCGTAGACGTCGGCCGTGTCGATGAAGTTGATGCCGCCGTCCAGGGCCCGGTGCACGATGCGGGTGCATGCGTCGTGATCCGGGTTGCCGTTCGGGCCGAACATCATGGTGCCCAGGCAGTAGGTGCTGACTTCGATGCCGGTCCGGCCGAGCTGACGCATGCGCATAACAGGGTCCGCTTCCATGTGGGCCGACTGCCGTCGGCGTGCTGATGGCGAAGACGAGCGGGGCGGGCAGCCGTTGCGGGGTGCCCGCCCCGGGACGGGTCAGCCGTTGTAGGGGGCGGTGACGTCCAGGACCCAGGTCACGCCGAAGCGGTCGGTCAGCATGCCGTACAGCGGGGCCCATGCCGCGGGCTCCAGCGGGCGCAGCACGTTGGAGCCGTCGGCCAGTCGCCGCCACAGGGTGCTGATCTCGTCGGCGTCCTCGCTGCGCACGGACACGAAGAACGGGTTGGCGCCCTGCTCGTACGGCATTGCCGAGGGCACGTCGTAGGCCATGACGTGGAAGCCGTTGTCGGCGATGACCTGGCCCCACATCACCCAGTCCGCCTCGTTCTCGTTCTGAACGTTGCCGGCGTCCTTGTAGGTCACCGCGACGGTGTGCCCGCCGAAGACGGACTGGTAGAAGTCCAGCGCCTCACGGGCCGAGCCGCGGAAGTTCAAGTGCGTGGTGGTGGTAACGGACATGGTCTGCTCCTACCTTGAAATGCGCCGCATGAGGCACATGTGATCGACGGGCGAAATGCCCTTCTCCGGGATCTGTGATCGAGCATGGCACCTGTACAGGACAGGTTGTGTCCTGTACTTGCCGCATGATGGGGGCATGCAGAAAACGTCCTCGCGGCTCCTGGCCCTGCTCTCCCTGCTCCAGGCACGACCGGAGTGGAGCGGAGGCGACCTGGCCGAGCGACTGCAGGTCACCGTGCGCACCGTGCGCCGTGACATCGACCGCCTTCGCGCGCTGGGCTACCCGGTCGCCACGGACAAGGGGCCGGGCGGTGGATACCGTCTGCGTCCCGGATCTCAGATGCCGCCGCTGCTCTTCGATGACGCGCAGGTCATCGCTCTGGCCGTCGCGCTGCAGAGCACCGCCCACCCCGCGATCGCGGAGGACGCCGACCGGGCGCTCGCGACGATCCGGAACGTCCTCCCTCCGCGCCTGCGGCAGCGCGTGGACGCGCTGCACGTCACCACCGTGCGCCCGCCTGGTCCCGGCATCCCACCGGCCCAGGACCTGGATCTGCTCAGCACCGTGGGCACCGCGATCCAGCGCCGTGAAGTACTGCACCTGGACTACACCCCGTACCAGGAGGCCGCCCCACAGCGGCGCTGCGTGGAGCCTCACCACCTCGTGGCCTGGCGCACCCGCTGGTACCTGCTGGCCTGGGATCTCGACCGCGATGACTGGCGCGTCTTCCGCACCGACCGCATGACCGCACGCACGCCGACCGGTCCGCGTTTCACCGTACGTCGGCTGCCTGGCGGGGATGTCTCCACGTTCGTCACCAGCCGGTTCCGGGGCTCCGACGGAACCGAGGCCGCCTGGCCGTGCCGGGGCGAGGCCGTCCTGGACCTCCCCGCCTCGGAAGTCGTACCCCACATCGCCGACGGCATCGTGGAACCGCTCGGGCCCGCGCGATGCCGCGTGATCACGGGATCCTGGTCCTGGACCGCCCTTGCTGCCGGCCTTGGCCGGTTCGACGCGAACCTGCACGTCATCGGCCCGCCAGCCCTCCACGAAGCCTGCGCCGCACTCGCGCGCCGCTACGGCGCCGCCACGACCACCGGGCCTGGCCGGCTGGACGCCCCCAACGGGTGACGGGGCGGACCGTCTCGGGTTCCGAATGCGTCCCGTGGTGCCTTCCGGCCTCGGCACGCGCGTCGAGGTGCCGTCTCCGAAGGGTCGGCCCTTCGGCGCTGGCGGAGCCGTTGCGTGAGGACGTCCTCGTGCGAGCGGGGCCGCTTCGGCGGCTACCCCGACAAATCGCACGAGAGCGCCGGCGTTCGCCGAGTACGGTCCCGCAAGCGCCCCTGAAGTCCTTGACATGCCGGAACCGCATGCCGGACCGGGGCGGATTCGGGTGGCCGTACGGGCGTCCGGCGTCGGCCCCTTCGAGCGCTGCTCCACCGGCCGGAGCAGTGGCGGGCCCGGCCACCCACTACAGCAGGGCCCGCTGGATCTGGTCCTTGGGGACGACGCCTAAAATTCGGAGCATGAACAGGATCACGCCGGCACACGAGGGCCCCACGCCGACGACGACGCCGCGGACCCGCTGGCAGGAGGCGGGCAACAGCGGAAACTTCGGCAAGCGGTTCGCCGAGCTCGTCGCCGCAGGCGAGGACATCGACGGCGAAGCCCGGCTCGCCGACATGCTCCTGCCGCGCGGCGCCCGGGTGCTCGACGCAGGTGCCGGCATGGGCCGGGTCACTGCGGCGCTTCTGCGGCGCGGGCACGACGTGGTCGCGATCGAGCCCGACGAGGTGCTGGTCCGGCAGGCCCGGGAGACCTACCCCGGACTGCCGATCGAGGAACGCGACATCCTCGGCCTCGGCCCTGAGGACGGCCCGTTCGACCTGGTCGTCTGCGTGGGCAACGTCATGGTCTACCTGGCCGAGGGCACCGAACGTGCGGCCCTGCGCGCGATGCGCGCCGTCCTCGGCGGGAACGGCCGGATCCTGGTCGGCTTCCACCTCCAGGACCGGCCGCCGCACGCCCACGCCTACACCGCGGCCGAGTTCGAGGCGGATCTCGAGGCCGCCGGACTCCGCGTCGACCTGCGGGCAGGCACCTACCAGCTGCACCCCGCGAACGAGGCCTACGGCGTCTGGGTCCTGAGTCTCGCCCAGGGCGGGGACGGCAGGTAGATCCGCGGCTCGCGGGTCGGGATGCGCGAGCGGAACCTGCCCGGATCCGCGGCGGCGTGCCGGCACTCCCCGGGGACGCGCATCTCCTACGCGGGCGGGAAACCGTTCAGGGTGATCTTGCCGATCGCCTTGCCGGATTCCAGGACGCGGTGGGCCTCGCGCAGGTTCTGCGCGTTGATCGTGCCGAGATCGGTGGTGGCGGTGGTCGTGAGGATGCCGGCGTCCACCAGGCGGGCGATCTGGTTCAGGACGTACCCCTGAACAGCCCGGTCCGGGGTCCGGTGCAGCGAGCGGGTGAACATGAACTCCCAGTGGAAGGAGATGCTCTTGGACTTCAGCAGCCCGATCTCGACGGGGCCGAAGTCGTCGATCGCGACGATCTGCCCCATGGGCTTGAGCACGTCCGCATAGGCGGCCATGTTCACGTCGGTGCCGGCCGTGCTGAAGACGAAGTCCACACCGTCCGGCGCGATCGCTGCCACCTGAGGGGGCAGGCTCTTGTGGTGATCGACCACATGGGTCGCCCCCATGCGGCGGGCGAACCGGGCCGACTCCGGACGGGACGCGGTGCCGATCACCGTGAGGCCGGTCAGCGCCCGCGCCAGCTGGGCGGCCATCGCGCCCACGCCTCCCGCGGCGGCGGTGACGAGCAGGGTGCCGGAGTTCTTCAGGGCGCCGTCGTGCAGACCGAGGCGCTCGAACAGCCCCTCCCAGGCCGTGAGTCCCGTCGGCCGGGGCCCCTCTTTGCGGGCTCCGGCAGCATGCTGATGAGCGCGCACGACGGTGGAGTCCACGGACACCGCCCAGCCGACGCCTTCGTCCGCGTCGGCCTGGGCCACCAGGGCGGTGAACACCCGCTCCCACGTGCCATCGACGGCCCACATCCGCAGCCGGTTGCAGACACCCCGCCAGTTGCCGTACTTCTCCGGCAGACGCACCCACTGGGTACCGGTCCGGAACTTGAAGGCGATCGCGTCGACCACCTCACGATGGTCCCTCCAGCGGCCACCCCGCTTCGGCGTCCGGTCCGGGAGCAACGGCTCGATCCGCACCCACTGCGCATCAGCCAACGACACATCCAGACCAACAACCAGCTGATCCAAACGAAACTGCCTAGGGTTACGCGTGTCTGCTGGTACGGCGGAGCGGACCGGGAAGGAGTGTCGGTTGCCGAAGCTTCACGTCGTCACCGGCGCGCCGGGGGCCGGAAAGTCCACGCTCCTGCGGCACCTGGGAGCGTACCCATTCGCCAGCGCCGACTTCGATGAGCTGCCGGAGTTGGATGGCAGGCTGCTGGGCATCGACATCACCTCTCCTTCGGCGAGTCCCGTATGGCCCGCCTACAACAGACTCTGGGTAAAGATCGCGACCATGATGCTCCGGGGCGGCGGACCGGTACTGATCCTCTGTCCCTTGACACCGGACGAATGGGCAAGCGCAGCCTTCGGAGACGTCGTGGATCCGCCGCGCGCTACCTGGGCACGCCTCGACTGCGTCGATGCGGACAGACGTGCCCGCCTTGCCGCCCGCGGGTGGGATCGGGATCAGATCGAGGACGCGGTCAAGGACGCCGAAGAACTCCGGTGCGTAGTGAACCAGCAGTTCACCACCACCGGCCGGAGTCCTGCCGAAGTCGCTGCGGCCATAGCCGGCTGGATCACCGACAGCTCGGAGTAACACTTCCCGCAAACGGTCGAGACGTTGGCGGAAGGGAAGTCCGAGGAACAGATCCAGCGTGGCCCATCCAAGGATCCGCTTTCGCGACAGCAGTCGCGCGCCGGGCTTCCGGAGAAGCCTACGCGGGCAGGGGCGGGATCTCGTGCCGGGCAGCGGGAACCGGGTACGGGCGGCGGGCTGTTTCCGGAGGTGTTCGGCGGCGGGCGCAGGTGCTCGTGGTTCCGGACGACGGTCCGGGCGCGGCCGCCGCATCGGCCGGCCGGCACGCCGGACCGCTACTTGTCGGCGTGCTGGCCGACGTAGAACAGCAGCCAGACGAAGGCGGCGAACAGGTGGGTGCCGAAGATGTAGAAGAAGGCGCGCAGTGCGACGCCCTTCTCCTTCTCCTTCTCCTCGTCCCTGACGGCCTTCTTGCCGTGCACCGGCTGCGCGGTGTTCTCGTCGCTCATCGGTTTCTCTCTGCGGTCATCGGTGGGTGGTCAGTGCACGGGGTCTCGAACCGGACCAGGACGGTCTTGCCGGTGTGCCGCGTGGCCGGCTCGCCGGCCGCGAGGGGTACCTCGTCGGCGAACGCGGGCCGGTGGGCGACCCCGGTCTCCGCCGGCCGCTCGGTCACCGCGTCCCTGGCCCGGATCACCGCCCGCGGCCCTGCCGGTGCGGACGTGATGTGCCGCACGCCCGGCCGGGCGTCTTCCGGGGCGGCCGCCGGGCCGCCCCTGCGCCATGGCAGCCGAAACCGGCGGGCGCCCCTCATGACCGGTCGGCTCCGTGCGGAGGTCCTGATCCCCGGCGAGGCAGCTCATTGGACTGCGGGCCAGCCGCTGGTGCGCCATTCCTGTCCTCCTTCGGCCGACGTGTCGGCGCCGGGGTTCACGGCGAGGGCGGCGAGGGCGGCGGTCAGGTCGCGGTGGACCTCGATCGGGGGATGGTCACCGACGGGGACCGGGGGCCCGTCGGCGGGGATCGCGGCCAGGTGGAGGGTCCGGTCGTGGGCGGCCAGTTCGCGTGCGGCGTCCTCGATGGCCAGCCGGCCCTCGGCCGACCAGCCGTGCAGGTCGGCGCAGTCGACGACGACCGGGCCCGTGCCCCGGGCGAGTGTCCAGCCGACGGCCCCGGTGAAGCGGTGCACCGCGTCGCCGCCCAGGTATCCGGCCACCGACAGCACCCCGAGGTCCTGCTCCATGGTGTAACGCCATTCGATCGTCATCGTGGTGGGGACTTCCTTGGCTCGGCGGCGGCTTCAGAGGGGGAGGGTGATCCAGATGCTCTTGCCCGTGCCGTCGGCGTCGGGCCGGGTGACCGCGGTTCCGCCGAGTCGCAGGGTGAGTTCCATGACGGTGCCCAGCCCGCCCGTGCCGGTGCCCGCTTCGTGCAGCGGGGGCCGGTAGGGGTGGTGGTCGTGGACGGCGAAGGCGAGCGTGTCTACGCTTCCCGCGTAGATCACCGTGATGTCCGGTGAGCGGTCGGCTGCGTGCCGGACACTGTTGGTGACCAGTTCGCTCAGGATCAGGAGTGCCGGGCCGACGGTGGGGTGGCGCAGGCTCACTCCCCACTCGGTGAGGGCGAGTTCGGCGGTTTCGCGGGCCATGCGGACGGCCGGGCCGATGGCGGGCACCGTCAGCACATGCCGCCACGGGAGTGTCTCGATCCGCGGGACCATCATGCCTCCCGGTGGACGAGACGGAACCCTGTGACGGTCTGCGGCCGGATGCGCAGGAGCGTGTCGTGCGGGCCGTGGGTCCAGCCGAAGAGCGTCCTGCGGTAGTGGGCGGCCTCGTCCGGGTCGGTGATGATCTCGGCGGGGCCGGTGGCGGTGACCATCCAGCCGGTGCCGCCGGCCTCCTTGATCTCGTCGGCCTGATAGGTGAGGGCGGCGCGTCCGGACAGGGCGGAGGCCTGGACCGGGGCCCGGACGATCAGACGGCCGTGGTCGAGGCGGTGCACCGCAGGGCGGACGGCCGGTACCTCCCGTCGGACGTACACCAGGCGTCCCCGGGCAGCTCCTTCGAGCAGCCACAGGGCCTCGGAACCGGACACCTCCGTCAGGTGGCGCGGTGCGGGGCGGGTCATCGGGCGGGCTCCTGAACGGTGGTTCGCGGCTGCTGGGCGGGAGCGGGTGGCAGGAGCCCGGCGTCCTCCAGGTAGATACGGGCCCCCGTGATCGCTTCGGGCGTGGTGGCGTACTCGCGGCCTTCCGGGCGCAGCAGTGCCAGGGTGCCGGTCGAGTCGAGGGCCTGGCGGTGCTCGGGTCGTATCCCGGAGGCCAGGACGGTGATGCCGCGCCGGTTCAGTTTCTGGACGGCGTCCTTGAGGACGAGGGCGCCGGTGGCGTCGATGGTCGATACCCGCGACATGCGCAGGATGACGACGCGGACGTCGGCGACCTCGGAGAGTTCCAGCAGGAAGCGGTGGGCCGCGGCGAAGAACAGCGGGCCGTCGAGGCGGTAGGCGACGATGTGTTCGGCGAGCAGTGCGTGTTCCTCGTCGCCGTGGTCGCCCTGGTCGCCGGGGTTCAGTGGGATCTCGTCCATGCGGGCCTGCCGTGCGACGGCCCGGAGTGCCAGTGCTCCGGCCACGGCCAGGCCGATGATCACCGCGTACACGAGGTCGAGGGCGAGGGTCGCGATGGCGGTCAGGACGAGGATCAGCGCGTCCGAGCGGGTGGCCTTGGCCATCGCGCGCAGCGAGCCGACCTCGACCATGCGGATCGCGGTGGCCAGCAGCACGCCGGCGAGCGCGGCGAGCGGGATCCTGGAGACCAGCGGGGCGGCGGCGAAGACGATGACCGCGAGGACGGCGGCGTGGGTGAGTGCGGCGAGTCGGGAGGATGCGCCGGTGCGGACGTTGACCGCGGTGCGGGCGATGGCGCCGGTCGCGGGGACACCGCCGAACAGTGGGGCGGCGATGTTCGCCAGGCCCTGCCCGAACAGTTCCTTGTCCGGGTCGTGCTTCTGTCCCACGGTCATGCCGTCCGCCACCTGGGCGGAGAGCAGCGATTCCAGGGCGGCGAGGGCGGCCACCGCGACCGCGGGGGCCAGCAGTGAGCCGAGGGCTTCGGGGTGCAGGAAGGCGAGGGAGGGGGCGGGCAGGCCGGAGGGCAGGGTGCCGATCGGGGCGGCCGCGTCGAGGTGCAGGGCTTGTGCGACGGCCGTGGCGGCGATCACCGCGACGATCGAGAACGGGATCGTCGGCCGCCATCGCGCGCCGAGCAGCATCACCAGCATCACCCCGAGGGCGAGGGCGAGGGCGGTCCAGTTGGGGTCGCGGACGAATTCCTCGACCGCGTGCCAGGCGACCGTCAGGACCTTGTCGCCCTCCGGCTTGTCGGTCCCGAGCGCGTTCGGGACCTGCTGGAGCCCGATAACGCAGGCGATGCCGAGGGTGAAGCCCTCCACCACCGAGGCCGGGATGTAGGCCATGTACCGCCCGGCCCGCAGCAGTGCGAGCGCGATCAGTATCGCTCCGGCGATCAGCCCGACCGTGAGTACGCCGCCGGGTCCGTACCGGGCGACGATCGGTACCAGGACCACGGTCATCGCGCCGGTCGGCCCGGACACCTGGAGGTTGGAGCCGCCGAAGACCGCGGCCAGTGCGCCGGCCACCACCGCGGTCGCCAGTCCGGCCTCGGCGCCGAGGCCGGACGAGACGCCGAAGCCGAGCGCGAGCGGCAGCGCGACGATCGCCACGGTCAGTCCGGCCAGCAGGTCCCTGCGTGGATTGCGGCCCATCGCCGCCAGGTCCGTACGGCTGGGCAGCAGGGAGAGTACCGAGCTTTGGACCCGGCCGATCAAGGTGCTCACTTGGCGGTGTCCTCGGCTTCCCGCAGCTCCTCCAGCAGCTGGTGCTGTCCCGCCAGCATCTGGGTCAGAATCCGGCGCGCGGCCCGCATCAGCTCCGCGACATCCCCGCCGGCGAGTCCGTACACCACCGTTGTCCCTTCCCGCCGGGAGGCCACGATGCCGGAGCGGCGCAGCACGGCGAGCTGTTGGGACAGGGTCGGGGGTTCCACCTCGATCCGCGCGAGCAGTTCGCGTACCGGCGTCGGCCCGTCCTGCAGTAGCTCCAGCACCCGGATCCGCACCGGATGCCCCAGCATCCGGAAGAACTCGGCCTTGGCCTGATACAGCGGGACGGACACGTTCTTTGGAACCTCTCTTCGGCGCGCACGGACGCTGTGCCCGCGGCTGCCTATGGACACAGCCACCACAGCATGTAATGAATTGCAAATTTTCGCAATTCCACTAGCCATAAATATACTGCTCCGGTGACCGAGAACCTTCCCGCATGCCCCCAGTGCTCCAGCGCCTACACCTACGAGATGGGCGCGCTCCTGGTCTGCCCGGAATGCGGGCACGAGTGGCTGCCCGCGTCCGAGGAACCGGGGGACGGCGCCGAGGGGCGTGTCGTCAAGGACGCCGTCGGCAATGTGCTGAACGACGGCGACGCCGTGATCGTCGTCAAGGCCCTCAAGGTCAAGGGCAGCCCGTCGGGCATCAAGGCCGGCACCAAGGTGCGCAGCATCCGTCTGATCGACGGGGTCGACGGCCACGACATCGACTGCAGGATCGATGGCTTCGGCGCCATGCAGCTCAAGTCCGGAGTCGTCAGGAAGGCCTGACCCCGAGGCCTGTGCGGATGCCGGTCCCCGCGCGCGTCCGGCGGTTCCGGGGCAGGTTCGCGCGGTAGCGCCAGGGGCCGGAGGTCCGGTGGTCGTGCTCCGGGAACACGTCGAGCGGTCCGACCCGTTCGTATGCCTCCTCGGTGCGCGGGTGGTCGCGGCGGGCCGGTGCCCAGGCCGCCTCCAGGCGCATATCCGCGTCGTCCTCATCGAGGAGTGCCAGGAAGGCGTCCAGAACCGGGGCGCTTCGGTCGTCATGGCCGGAGAGGGACTGTACGGCGCAGTGCCGCACCCAGAGGCTCTCGTCACGGATCAATACGAGCAGAGCGTCCCGGACGGCCAGGCTCCGTGACTCCGGTCCGGCGGCGCGGTTCGGGGCGACGGTCGTCCGGTCGAAGCGGCGCCCGAAGCCACCTCTTATGGCTTCGGGCGCCGTTTTCGTGGTGCAGCGTCAGACGTGGGTTGGTGCGATGCGACGCCGCACCGCGACCATCAGGCCGGAGGCGTAGCAGGTGCCCCCAGATGAGTGGAGCTGGGAGTCCGGGGCCATGTGGGGTCAGCAGCCAGCGGTCACGTTCCCGCAATAGATCCACCCGTAGCTGGCCTCGGGGGTCCGAACCGCGTACCACTTATTGCCGTAGCTGTTCCGGGCCGACCCGAGCACGACAAGAATCTCGCCCCAAGGGCTGTAGACGACAGGGGCAGACGCCCCATAGATGTCCTGCCTGACGTAACCGCCCGAGGACACTGTGGTCTCGACATTCGCTACCGAAGTGGCGGCGGTGATCGGTGCGGCTGTCGTTGTGTTCGTGCCGATGGGCGCGGATGCCGCCTGCGCAGCGGTGGTGAGACCACCGGTCAGCAGGACGGCTCCCGCCACGGCACTGGTGAGTGCAAGTCGAGTACGCATGTCTCTCCCTCAAGGCCGAAATGTTGCTGTCGCCGAGCGTTCGGAGATCCGGACGCTCTCGATGCGGCCTGCTCACCCGATGCGGCTTCAGGTCCGGCCCGCTGCGTCGAGAGCGACTCATCGACGCAGCGGGCCGCACCGTGGCGACCGCTTGGCCAGGCAGGCACCGCACAGACTGCTGACCATCAGCGGGTGAAACAACGAGAGCCGACTGTCCCGGACGTTCGGCGACTGTCCGGACTGGTCCGGGCCTCGTCCGGATCGCGTCCCGGACAGGGTGTGCGCAGCAAATGCCGGATTCAATGCGGTGGAGCCCCTGTCGTGATCACCGCGACCCGCGGCGGCGACCGAGTGGATTCACTGGCGGTCCGGCACCGCACAGGTGCTGCCCCGACTCATCGCCCGTCGCGTCCGGGGCCCGCGCGGGCGAAGGCCCGGCCCCGCCGGCAGGACCCGTGCCGGTACAGGTACACGGCGGGCAAGCAGCCGCTGCCGGATCCCGCGTGCATGTCCCGGCCGAGTTCCGGGAGCGGGCGAACCGCACACGAGTCTTCGGCTCAAGTCACTGGCCGGCGCAAGTCACTGGCCGGCGCAGGTCACTGGCCGGCGCAGGTCAGGTCCTTCGCGGGCAGTCGTCCCGTGGTCAGGTACCGCGTGACGTCGGTGTCCGCGCAGGACGGTCCGGCCACCACCACGCCGTGGCCCTCACCGCCGGCCACGGTGACCATCCGCGCACTGTGCAGCGCCCGTCGCATGCCTTGCGCCATGGACAGCGTCGCCTGCGGGTCCCACTGGTTCTGCACGATCAGCGCGTTGACGTCGTTGCTCACCACGGTGACCGGCTCCCTTGCCGTCGACTTCCAGAACGCGCACGGCCGAATGGTGGCCCCCAGGTCTCCGGCCAGCGGGTACTTGGCCCGGTCGCGGATCACGTCCCGGCGGTACTGCTCGGGGTTGCGCGGCCAGCTGCGGGTGTCGCCGCAGAAGGCGGCCCAGGTGACGGCGGACTGGTTGTCGGCAGGAACGTCCGCAGCGAACGCCCCCGCGTCGGCGGACCGGGCCGGGGCCGAGCCGGGGACAGCCGGTTCAGCCGACGCGGTCGGCGCGGGCGGCGCGGTCGGCGCGGGCGGCGCGGGCGGCGCGGGCGGTCCGCCTGCGGCCGAAGCCTTCAACGCGACGATCCACGGGGTGACGGTCTTGACGCCGACGAACGCACCGTACTGGGAACGGATGGCGCCGCCGCTGAGCGCCCCACCGGTTGTCGGGACGGGTGTGCGGTCGGCGCGGGCGACAAGTTCCCAGTACGTACTCCGGACTTTCGCTGGAGTCGGCCCCAGGCCGTAGGTGGCGTTGCGGGCGGCGGCCCACTCGGTCCAGCGGGTGAAGGCGAGTTCGGCCCCGGCCGACCATCCCCGGAACGTCCCTCGCCACGCGAGCGTCGGATCGAGGGCGCTGTCGAGCACGAACCGGTCCGAGCGCCGGGGGAACATCTGTGTGTAGACAGCGCCCAGGTAGGTGCCGTACGAGTACCCGAAGTAGGAGATCTTCTTCTCCCCCAGTGCCGCTCGGACGACGTCCATGTCCCGTGCCGTGTTGCGGGTGGTGATGTGCGGCAGCATGTCGCCCGCCTTGGCCCAGCACTTGTCGGCCACCGTCCGGGCCAGAGCCACGTCCTTCGCGAACGTCCGTGCGGTGTAGGGGTGCTGGACGGCCTGTTCGTCGGCCGTCAGACCGCAGCTGATCGGCGCGCTCCGCCCGACCCCGCGCGGGTCGAAGCCGACCAGGTCGAACCTCTCCCGTACCTCCGCCGACAGCAGCGGCTCGATCTCCACGGGCATGGTCAGCCCCGGAACGCCCGGTCCCCCGGGATTCGTCAGCAGCACGCCGTGCCGCTCCTTCGCGTCCCTCGCCTTCACCCGCGATATCGCGAGGTCGATCTTCCGGCCCCCGGGGTCGCTGTAGTCCAGCGGCACCTTGACCGTCGCGCACTCGAACGTCGTCGGCCCGCCCGTATCGCAGCGCACCCAACGGAGTTTCTGCTGCGTGTACTGCTGGAGCGGGTCCCCCGCCGCGAACGCCGTCACGGGGGTGAGCGCTGCCATCAGCGTCGTCACCGTGCCGACCGTGAGTACGGAAATCGTTCGGGCGCCTCGTAGAGCCATGCCAGTCCTCTGTGCAGAATCAGTGTCTCGAATTGCCTCCAGTCTCTGTTCCGCCCCACTCGTACCCCGTACGGCGCGGGAATGGACTCGTGATCCAACTAGCGGTGTAGGACGGGCACACCGACGTCCTGCTGGAGTCCTGCTCCGTGTCGTTCATCAATCAGGGTGGACGGCCGTCCGGCCGTCTGCCGGCAGTCGTGCCCATCGGCGCACCGGCCCGCAGCGCTGTGACGGCATGGGGGCGCAGCGCCGACGGCGCGGCCCGTCGTCGTGCCGTCGGTGTCCGGACGGGGACGGCTCAACACGATTGCCTTGCACCGGCACCCGCCGGCCGGGTGACGACGCCGATCTCGTTGCGCGCCAATCCGGCCGGGCTGTCGTTCTTGGCAGCCGCACAAACCGGCGGAGGGAGCCCAACAACGTTGCCGTTCCGGTCGGTTGTCACCTTGGCATCGTCCGCACCCACCTGCGGAAAGCGTCTCCGGCGCGATCGGCCTGGAGCGTTTGCATCGGTTCGGCCGTGTCGCGGGTGGTGGTGCAGTTGTCGGCAGCGAGGCTCCTCGGGAGCGACAGTGGCGGACCGGTCCGGCCCGTCGGCCCACTCGGCGCGGCCTTCCTGTCTTACGGCTCTGTCGAGCCAGCGTGCGGATCTCCTGCCCCCTAGGGGTTGGAGGGGGGCACCCGACCGAGTCGGCCGTTCGCTCGTGGTCTGCGTGAGCAGGTTCGGTTCCCTCGCCCCGGTCCACGGGGCTGGGTCCTGTGGGTTCGTCATCTCCTTTTGGCTCGTGCGTGGGCGGGGTCGAGAACCACGCGGGCCGGGTCGAGCAGGCCGTACTCGTCGATGCGGTCGATTACCGCCTCGTGCGGTCGGCCCCGGACGTCGGCCCTGGACCAGATACGGCGGCAGGGCCCTCCATGCACACTCGCTCACCAGCACGTAGATGATCGCGGCGAACAGGGGCTCATCGGGTGCCTCCTGCGCCCCCGCTCTGCGGACGCACTCCCGACGACGGAATCGGCGGCCCGACGAGCGATCACCGCATAGGACAAAGTCCAAGGACCGAATTGAAACGGGGTGCCGGATCGTGTGTCGTAGAGTGGCTGCACCACTGAACCGGCGTGGGAGCGATGATGAGGCGGGCGAACGCATGCGGGCCGGTGCACACCGGTTTTCGCGCTGTTCTGTCCCTGCTCGTGGCCGTTGTCGCCCTGCTGTGCGTGTTCGGCCACGTCCAGCGTGACGGTTCGCTCCCCCGGACATCTGCCGCGGAGTTCACCCAGCCCTCCGCCTTCCTCGAAGCGTCGTCCGGAATGTCCGCGCCGTGCGGCAAGAAGGCCCTTGCCGGTCAGACTCCGCAGCGGGCCGAGAACACTTCGCAGGTATCCGACTGCTCCGGTTGCCCGACGTCCCGGGCCGGAGCGGTGACGTTCCATGAGCCGTGCTCCGGCACGTACTCGGCAGGCCCCGCCCCGCCGCCTCCTCCATCGCTTCTCTCCGTTCTGCGGATTTAGACCGGCCCGTCGGCCGTGCCCCTGAATCCTCCAGAACGGAGTCATCTCACATGTCCCTTTCCCCGCGCTCATGGAGCCGGGCCGGTGCGGCACTGCGTGGTTGGCGGACCCGGCAGTGGACGGTGGCGGGCCTCGGTGCCCTGGCCACCGCGATCCTGGTCGGCGCGCCCACCGACGTGGTGCCCAACCCCCTGTTCGGCCGGTCCGTCCCCGTGCAGTGGTGGAACTACCCGGCCCTCGTCGTCACGGCGGCGCTGGCGGGCATCGTCCTGAGCACCTATGTGCGGCAGTCTTCCCCGCCCGGGGCCACACCGGCCCGCGACGGCAGTCGCCTGGGAGCGGCCGGAGGTGTGTTGTCCTTCTTCGCCGTCGGCTGCCCGGTGTGCAACAAGCTCGTTCTCGTGCTTCTCGGCGCCTCCGGCGCCATGAGCTATTGGGCTCCCCTGCAGCCCCTGCTGGCGGTGCTTTCCGTGGGCCTGCTGGCGGAGGCGGCGCTGCGCCGCCTGTCCCTCCAGACCGTGTGCCCGGTCACGGCTTCCGCCTGATCCGCGGCTCGGTTCTGCTCCTTTCCTTCTTCCTCACATCTGAGGTGTGCCATGGCTTCATCCACCCCTTCTTCCGCCCGCCGTCCCCGCAAACGGACCGCTGCGATTGCCGCGGCGCTCGTCGCGGCCGCGGCGATCGCCGGACTCGCCTTCTCGCTGGACGGCTCGGCTCCCGGCGACAAACCGGGGACCAGGTCCCCGGGCCCCCCCCGAACTGCCCACCCCGGGCCCGCCGCTGAGAGCCGGCGCGCCCCTGGGCGCCCGACCCCCCACGACGCCCCGGCCCGCCGACCCGGCGACGCCCCCGGCGTGA
>NZ_JBHJQP010000164.1:0-17961 GCF_042262625.1 Streptomyces sp. NPDC056347
CCGCGACACCCACGCGGACGGCGGGCCTTCGCCGTCCGTACGGCCCCGGTCCTGACCCCGATGACGGCCCGTGCGCGCCGCACATGCCACACTCGGAGGCATGCGCGTGTACCTCGGCTCGGACCATGCCGGCTATGAACTCAAGAACCACCTCGTCGAGTGGCTCACGGCCCAGGGCCACGAGGCCGTCGACTGTGGCCCCCACATCTACGACGCCCAGGACGACTACCCGCCGTTCTGCCTGCGTGCCGCCGAGCGGACGGTCGCGGACCCGGACAGCCTCGGCATCGTGATCGGCGGCTCCGGCAACGGCGAGCAGATCGCCGCCAACAAGGTCAAGGGCGTCCGCGCCGCTCTCGCCTGGAGCGAGCAGACCGCCGCCCTGGGCCGCGAGCACAACAACGCCAACGTGATCGCCATCGGCGGCCGGATGCACTCGGTGGAGGAGTCCACCAGGTTCGTCGAGGTCTTCCTCGCCACGCCGTACTCGGGCGAGGAGCGCCACACCCGCCGCATCGAGATGCTGTCGGCGTACGAGGCGACCGGCGAGCTCCCCCCGATCCCGGCCCACCACCCGCAGCAGGGCTGAGCCCGCCCGTCTCCTGTGCCGCCGGGCCGCCCCCGGCGGCACAGCCTTTTCCGCACCCCGCCCCAGCAGGAACCGAGGAGCAGCCGCCGCCGTGCCCGAGGGACACACCATCCACCGCCTCGCCGCCGACCACGAGGAGCGGTTCGCCGGACGGCCGGTGCGGGCGAGCAGCCCGCAGGGCAGGTTCTCCGCCGGGGCCGCGCTGCTCGACGGCCGGACCCTCACCGAGGCGGACGCCCACGGCAAGCACCTCTTCCTCGGCTTCGGGGGCGACGACTGGGTCCACATCCACCTGGGCCTCTTCGGCAAGCTCGGCTTCGGTACGGTCCCGGCCCCGCCGCCCACCGACACGGTGCGGCTGCGCCTGCTCAACGACGAGCACCACGCGGACCTGCGCGGACCGACCGCCTGTGCCCTGCTCACCGAGCCGGAGAAGCGCGCGATACACGACCGCCTCGGCCCCGACCCGCTGCGCACCGACGAGGACGGCGAACGGGCCTGGCGGCGGATCTCCCGCAGCCGGATCACCGTCGCCGCCCTGCTGATGGACCAGAAGGTCGTCGCGGGCGTCGGCAACGTCTACCGCGCCGAGGTGCTGTTCCGGCACGGCATCGACCCGTACCGGCCGGGCAAGGACCTCGCGCGGGCGGAGTGGGACGCGATCTGGGCGGACCTGGCGGAGCTGATGCGCGAGGGCGTACGGAACAACCGGATCGACACCGTCCGCCCCGAGCACCTGCCCGAGGCGATGGGCCGCCCGCCGCGCGTCGACGACCACGGCGGCGAGGTGTACGTCTACCGCCGCGCCCGCCAGCCCTGCCACATCTGCGGCGGCGAGATCCGCACCGCCGATCTCGCCGCCCGCAACCTCTTCTGGTGCCCGAGGTGCCAGGCCGCCTGAGGGGCTGGTGCCGTGACCGGGAAGGCTCACCGAGTCCGGGAGCGGTGAGGGGCCGGACGGGCAGTGCGCACCGGGCGTGAGAGATTCGCGCCGTGCCCGTCCGCCTGCACGAATTCGACGACGAGCAGCCGTTGACGCCGGATACCGACGGCCCGGGTCGGACCGTCCAGGGGCCGCGGCGTTCGGGCAGGTCACGTCACGGGACACCGATGCGGATCCGGAACCGGATCCCGTTGAGCACCGTGCGATGCTCGTTCCACCGGCTGCCCCGGCCACCTGAAGGCGGCAGACGCGGATCCAACGACGGCCACTCGCGCTTCGTCGGATCCCACCCGGCCCATGACCCCGCCAACGAGCGGCCGGTCGGAAGCCACATGATCCGCCGGGCAGTGTCCGGCTAGGACTCGTCGAGGTGGGCGAGCGTGGTGATGAGGCGTTCGGCGATGTCCGCCGGCCACGGGAAGGCGACGGTCACCAGCCGCTGGTGGGCGAGCCCGTGCAGGCCGAGCCACAGGGCAATGGCGTCGGCGGCCGGGTCGCTGCTGGTCGCGCAGCCCGCGCGGACGCAGTCCTCGAGAGCGTCGGCGAGCAGTGTCAGGCTCTCCCCGCCCAGGGAGGAGACGTCGCCCTCGGTCACCGAGCTGCTGCCCAGGTCGGGCATCCAGACGCCGTCGAACATCGTGCGGTATCGGCCGGGGTGCTGGTCCGCGAAGTCCAGGTAGGCGTCGCAGAAGGCGAACAGCCGTCCTCTGGCGTCACTGCCCGCGGCGTCCAGGGCGCTGCGCAATTCGGCATCGAGCATGGCGAAGGCCTGTCGCACCACTGCCAGCATGATGCTCGGCTGATCGGGAAAGTGACGGTAGATCGAGGGGGCGGCCACTCCTGCCCGGCGGGCGATGGACCGCAGGGTGACGCTGCTCTGGTCGCCGCTCTCGTCGAGCAGCTCGGTCGCCGCGGCCATGATGTCCTCGCGCAGGCGGCCCCCCTCCCCGCGGGGGTTACGAGCGCGGGCGGGCCTCGGTGAGGCGGGTGCGGGCATGTCTTCTCCCAGGTCGTCGTCTTACGTCAAAAAACTTACAGCCGTTCACCTTGCACATCCAAAGATAACGCCTGTAAGTTTACGGACGTCAGGGAAGTTCCGGACCGGGAGTCCATCGTGCTTGTCAGCCCCATCGCCACCACTGCCACCGAGATCGTTCTGCCTGGGAAGGTCGAGCCGAGCGGCCTCGACGTCCGTGTCCGGGAACTTCCTGCCCCGGCCGAGGGGCAGGTTGTCCTGCGGATGGATGCGACGGGCGTGTCCTTCGCCGAGCAGCAGATGCGCCGCGGCAAGTACTACGACCAGCCGCCTTTCCCCTTCGTCCCCGGATATGACGTGGTCGGCACGGTCACCGCCACTGGCTCGCAGGACGATGCCGCTCTGATCGGGCGGCGTTTCGCGGCGGTCACCAAGGTCGGAGGCTGGGCCAGTCATCTGCTGGTCGACGCCGCGGATCTCGTTCCCGTGCCGGACGAGGTGGACGCCGTCTCCGCCGAGACCGTGGTGGTCAACGGGATCACTGCCTGGCAGATGCTGCACCGGATCGCCAAGGTGCGCAGCGGGGCGACGATCGTGGTCCTGGGCGCCAACGGTGGCGTCGGTTCCACTCTCGTGCAACTCGCCCGGCACGCGGGCGTCAAGGTGATCGGGACGGCGTCGGCCCGTCACCACCCGTACGTGCGCGATCTGGGCGCCACGCCGGTCGACTACCGCGACCCGGACATGTATCGGCGCATCCGGGAGATCGCGCCCGACGGCGTCGACGCGGTGTTCGACCACGTCGGCGGGCCCGGCCTCAGAGAGTCGTGGGGGCTGCTCCGCCGGGGCGGGACCTTGGTGTCCTACGGCACGGCGGCCACGAAGAACGAGGACGGCAATTCCCAACTGCCGGTGCTGCGTTCGGTCGCCCAGCTGGCCCTGTGGAACCACCTGCCCAACGGAAAGAACGCGCACTTCTACAACTTCTGGGCCGGAAAGCGACGTCTTGAAGCCTTTCGCGGGCGACTGCGCGAGGACCTCACCCAGGTGCTGAGGCTGCTGGCCGACGGGGCGCTCACTCCGCAGATCGCCGCCCGGTTCCCGTTGGCCGAGGCAAGCGCGGCGCTGGCGCTCGCCGAATCCCGCACGGTCGCCGGCAAGGTCGTCATCGTTTCCGATCCGAACTAGGGGCTGCCGAGCCCGCCCCCGGATCATTCGCCCCTCACCGCGTTCGTCCCTGACGCCTGACGCCTGACGCCTGACCCGCACCCTCGACCACGCCACAAGGCGCGAGCCGATCGCGAACCCGTGCGATCGTCCCGGCCGTCCACGGTGTCCCGCACGCCCGCCCCCGCAAACGGTCCGGGCGCCGCAGACCTGGAACCCGGAACTTGCACCGGCACCGGCAATGCCGTCCCAACCCCCTGTCACCAAACACCTGTTGAAGGCGCTGCAATGAACCTCGACCAGATCGTCACCGCCTGGGCCGCCGCATGGAGCGGTACCGACCCGGCAGCCCTGGGCGCCCTGTTCACCCCGAACGCCACCTACATCGACCAGGGAATCGGCGTAGCCATGGTCGGCCGCGAGCAGATCTCCGGCTGGAAGGCCCGCACCGACGCCGGGATCGAGGACGTGCGGGTCACCGTGAACCACGCCTCGTACTGCGGTGACCGCATCACCGTCGAGGGCGTGTACGCCGGGCACATCAAGGGAGCGCCCGCCCCGTTCGCCGTCCCGCTGGCCACGCTGCTCGACCTGGAGAACGGTGAGATCGCCAGGGACCAGGACTTCTACAGCCTGAACACGGTTTTCACCCAGTCCGGTCTGCCCGCCGACTGGACCCCGGCCGCCTCCTGACACCCCGCAATCCGATTCGGCGCACTCCGTGACCGCCGCGCCGGCCCCGGACGGCCCGAGCACCGCCCCGACCGGCCCCACCGGCCACGAACCATTCAGAAGCCCTGATCAGAAAAGGAACACCACACCATGAAGAAGCTGTCGCTGCGCACCCGCGTCCTGACCGGCGCCGTCGTCGCCCTCGTCGGCGCGGGGACCTTCGGCGCGATGTCCGCCAACGCCTCCGGCCCGGCCGTCACCACCGTGCATGCCGCACATCACCAGCCTGCCAAGCACCTGCCCAGCACTGTCAGGGCCTGGAGCGCTGCTTGGAGCGGCTCCGACCCCGCCGCGCTCGGCAAGCTGTTCACCGCCAACGGCACGTACACCGATCAGGCGATCGGGGTCACCATGACCGGCCGGGAGCAGATCGCAGGCTGGAAGGCGCGCACCGACGCCACGATGGAGAACGTCCGCGTGACGGTGAAGGACGCATGGCGCGAGGGCGGGCACCACATCACGATCCGGGGCGTGTACTCCGGGCACATCAAGGGCGCGCCGAAGCCCTTCGCGGTGCCGAGCGTCACCCTGCTGGACACCGATGGCCGCCGGATCACCGCCAACCAGGACTTCTACAACCTCGCCGATGTCCTCGCCCAGTCGGGACTGCCCGCCGACTGGACCCCCGCCGCCGGCTGAATCCGGCACCACTCACAGCTACCGAGGAATCGGTGAGCGCGGCCACCGAACACCGCGCCGACGACTTTGTGTCCATCGCCGAAACCGCCGACGGACAGTGGACGGCCCGTGCCCGGATGGGCCCAGGAAGCCGTGCCCGCTGTACGCGCGGCAGTCGGTTCCCCTTGACCGGAGCGGTCACCGAGGCTCGGTGACCGCCCCCCGGACCCGCCCTTCGGCGGAGCCGGGACACAGTGACCAAGAGATAGTGGCGGAACGTATGTCCAAGGTTTTCAAGAAGTCCTTCGAGGTGCGCTGGGACGATGTGGACCTCAACGGCCATCTGCGCAACACGAGGTACCTGGAGTACGCGAGCACCGCACGCCTGAGCCGCTTGGCGGAGGCGGGATGGGGCGTTCGCGCGTTGCAGAAGGAGGGCTTCACCATCGTCATGCTCGGCGAGGAGGTCGCGTATCTGCGTGAGGTCTTCCTCGCCGAGCGGGTCAGCGTGTCGTGCGAGGTCGTGGGGCTGAGCGCCGACGGTTCGCGGTGGCGGATCCGGCACTCCATATTCCGGGAGAACGGTGAAGAAGCCGCAGTGGTACGCGCACTCGGCGCGTGGATCGACATTCGCGCCCGGAAGATCACGGCACCGCCATCTGGAATCCGAGCCGCTCTCGAGGCCGATCGATCGGACGACTTCGAGGTGATCGGCGTCCCGCCCCGACGCACCGTTGAAGCCGGCGCGCAGGGTTAGTCCCCACACTGTGCAGTTCGGCGTGGGGCCGATGCGGCAAGCGGTCCGAGAACGGACGGAGCTCCTGCCGAACCGTGTCGGCAAAGATCACTGTTCGGCAGGAGCTCCGTCCGACGTGCCGGCTCCGGACGCAACGCCGAAGGCATCGCCGACCGCCCCGGCGGCAGAACCACGATCAGCGCCGGCATCCTCACCGGAGCTCCTCGGCGGGACCGCTCCCAGCGCCGACCGCACAGCACTCGTTCTAGAACCCCCGGGGCAGCCACGGGGCCACGTCGGAGAGGAAGGCCGCCGAGGCGTCGGCCAGCGCGCCCGGGGTGAGCTCCCGTACCCGCCCGGCCCCGGCCAGCGCGCTCAGCGCCTCGCCGCCCAGGTACGCCGAGCCGAGCTCCCGTACCGAGAGCGCGAGGTCGGCCGGGTCCTCGGTCCGGCGGCACGTCGCGACGCCCTTCGCGTCCGCGGTCAGCCGCCAGCGCCCCGCGTTCCAGGGGCAGAACGCGTCCTCCACGTCGAACACCACGTCCAGCGGCCCCCGGTACGTCCGCGCCTCCAGCGCCGCCCCCAGCTCCACCAGCCGGATGTGGAGGCAGTCACGGACCCGGACGTTGCACCGACGGTCGTCCGTCACCAGGTGCAGGACCGGGTCGTCGACCGGACGGTTGCGGGCCACCACCGTCGTCATCAGGTCGATGTCGAGGACGAGCCGCCACAGCGCCGCGTACGCCGCCGGGTCCAGCGCCTGCAGGTCGTTGACCTCGACGGTGCCCTTGGGACCGGACGGTTCCCACGCCGGCCTGAGGCGGTAGTTCACATAGCCGACGACCTGCCCGTCCAGCTCCGCCAGCACGCACTGCTGCGCCGAGGCGCCCTGCCGGTTCTCGGCCGCGTCGATCATCGGCTTGCGCTCCCAGCCGGGCCCGTGGACCGGGACGCCGGGCCGGCCCGGCACCAGCCGCGCGTACACGCTCTCGCAGGCCGCCGTCGCCTCGTCGGGCTTCGCGTGGCGCAGCCGCACCTCGTCCGTGCCCGGCGGCACCTCGAGGCGGACCCGGTCCTTCTCGATCGTCAGCGACATCTGCCGCGAGGCCGCGCCGTAGCCGAACCGGCCGTAGATCACCGGCTCGGAGGCCGTCAGCACGGCGAACGGTTCGCCCAGCGCGCGGATGTCGTCCAGCTGACGGCGCATCATCGAGGTCAGCAGCCCGCGCCTGCGGTGCGTGGAGGCGACGCTCACCATCGTGATCCCCGCGGCGGGCACCACCGCCCCGCCCGGCACGGCCACCCGGAAGCTGAACGCCCCCGCCGTGCCGACCACGTCGTCACCGTCCCAGATGCCGAGCGAACGCTCGGGCTCGGTCAGCTCCTCCAGCAGCTCGCGCTCCTCGGGCGACTCCGGAACACCTCCGAACGCCAGCTCCAGACATTCGAACCATTGGTTCCATTCGGACGGACGCAGTACGCGGAGCTCAGTAGTCATGGGCCATGCCTACCAGGGCTTCAGCGGCGGAGCGAGCCGATTTCGAACGCATTGCCACGGGGTACCCCTGCACCTCGGGCGGCCGGGTCGATAGGGTCCCCGCAATGGCCCGTCGCACAGGAGCAGACACCTACCCGGCCCGATTGCGGAAATCGGCGCACCGGGTACGCGTCGCGCTGCGCAAATCCGGGGTCGACTACTTCCGCGGCGACGGCTCCGACTGGATCGCCCTGGTCGGCCTGCTGCTGACCGTCCCCGCCATCACCGTCGCCACCCTCGTCGAATCCGTCTGGGTCTCCCCGGCCGCACTCGTGCTGCCGATCGTCGCGGGCGGGCTGCTGCTGCGCCCGGCCAGCCTCCTCGGGCTGTACGCGACCGCCGCGACGGCCCTGATCGTGGAGTCGGCCGTGCTGGGGCCCTACCAGGGCGGCCCGGCCCGGGTGACCCCCGGCATCGTCCTGGTGGTCGCCGCCTGCGGCCTGTTCGGGCTGGTCCTCGCGCAGTTCCGGGCCCGGGTCGGGGTGCCGTGGCGGCGCGGCGGCACCATGCTCTTCGACCTCCGCGAACGCATCCGGGTCCAGAGCGCCCTGCCCCGGCTGCCGCAGGGCTGGCACCGCGAGATGGCGCTGCGCCCGGCCGGCGGGCAGTCCTTCTCCGGGGACTTCGTCGTCGCCGCCCGCACCAACGGCGGGCGGACCCTGGAGGCCGTGCTCACCGACGTCTCCGGCAAGGGCATGGACGCGGGCTCCCGCGCGCTGCTGCTCTCCGGGGCCTTCGGCGGGCTGCTCGGCTCGCTGCCCCCGCACGGCTTCCTCCCGGCGGCCAACGGATATCTGCTGCGCCAGGACTGGGACGAGGGCTTCGCGACCTCGATCCATCTGGTGCTGGACCTGGATTCGGGCGACTACGAGCTCCTCTCGGCCGGCCACCCGCCCGCCCTCCAGCTCCACTCGGGCAGCGGCCAGTGGGAGGAGATGGCGGCCGAGGGGCCGCTGCTGGGGGTGTACGACGGGGCGCAGTTCGACGCGGTGAAGGGCTCGCTGGCCCCCGGCGACGTACTCATGCTGTTCACGGACGGCCTGGTCGAGGCGTCGGACCGGGACATCGCCGAGGGCATCGACCGGCTGACCGGCGAGGCCGACCGCTATGTCGCCACCGGCTTCGAGGGCGCGGCCTGGCACCTGATCGAGGCGTGCGCCAAGGACGTCAACGACGACCGGGCGCTGCTCCTCCTGTCGCGCAGGGCCTGAGCGGGTCACGCGCACGGCCCGGCGGGGTCCGCGGGGCCGTACGCGCAACGGCCGGGAGGGAGCCTCAGGCCCGTACCGCGAGCGGTTCGGCGGCGTCCTCGCCACCGGCCCCGCTGCCCCGGTCGCGGTCGCGTCCGCCCGGCAGGACGCGGGCCAGCCAGTGCGAGCGCCCGGCGGCCAGCGGGGCCAGCACCGCGAGCAGCAGTACGTAGCCCGCGATGAACGGGGAGAGCCGCTCGTCCAGCCCGGCGGCGGCCGCCATCGTGGCGAGGATCAGGGCGAACTCGCCGCGGGCCACCAGCGTGGTGGAGATGTTCGCGGTGGCCTGCGGGCCGAAGGAGTAGACCTTCGCGGCGGCGAGACCGGCCAGCACGTTCATGACCAGGGTCACCGCGACGGCGGCCAGCACCGGCCAGAACACGGTCGGCAGGTCGCCGGGGTCGATGGAGAGCCCGAAGGCGAAGAAGAAGATGGCGCCGAAGGCGTCCCGCAGCGGGTGGACCAGCTTCAGGATGCGTTCGCCGGACGTGGTGCTGCCGAGCATCAGACCGACCATGAACGCGCCGATCGCGTCCGCCACCCCGAACCACTCCGAGACCCCCGCCACCAGGACCGCGGCGCCGAGGAAGGAGATGACCAGCAGTTCGTCGTCCCGGGTGCTGATCAGCCTGCCGATGACCCGGGTGCCGAAACGGGCGATCAGCGCGAGCAGCAGCAGGAAGCCGAAGGCCTTGCCGCCGTCGACCGCCGCGGAGGAGAGGCTGTCGGCGCCCGACAGGATGGGCTGGAGGGCGGCCAGGTACAGGGCGAGGAAGACGTCCTCGACCACGATGATGCCGAGGATCGGCCTGGTCTCGGGATTGCCGATCCGGCCCAGGTCGACCAGGACCTTGGTGACGATCGCCGAGGACGAGATGCCGAGCACTCCGGCGAGGACCAGCGCCTCGGAGGTGCCCCAGCCCAGCGCGAAGCCGAAGCCGAGCCCGGCGCCCACGTTCAGGGCGAGGTAGGTGCCGCCCGCGATCGCCATCTTGCGGCCGCCGGTCCTGAGGTCGTCGAGGTGGAATTCGAGACCGAGGTAGAAGAGCAGCAGGACCAGGCCGAGCGCGGAGAGCATCTCCAGCTCGTGCGGGTCGGCCACGAGGACGATGCCAGGGGTGTGCGGGCCGAGCAGGATCCCGGCCAGGATGAACAGGGGGATGGTCGGCAGTCCGATGCGGCTGCCGACGCGGGCGAGAACGGCGGCGGCCAGGAAGGCGCCGCCCATGGCGATGAGCGTGTCTGCGTGTCCGATGAGCCCGGTCCTTCACTAGGTCAAGAATGCGTCAAGAAAGCGTCAGTAATTAGTTTACCGAACAGTTGACCTTGCAAGTGTCGGCACGTCGAAATCTCTTGCGAACCCCCGGTGAACCCGCCGGGTGCCGCACGCCCGGTACCCGCGCAAGCCTCTGCGCCGACGGCCTTCCCCCGATACGGCCTGGGGTTTTCCCCACCCCCGATCCGCCAGCAGCCGCCATGTTCCGCGCCAGCCCCCGCTCCGTAGGTTCGAAGCACGGCCGAAGAAGCGGCCGACCAGCAACGGGAAGGCGGACGACATGGGGCTGCGAGCCACCAGGCGGCGCGGGCAGGACGACCAGTACGCGGCGGGCATCCACCACGGACCCGGCGCCACCGGCCTCGACGGGGCCGCGGGCCTTCACGGGGCCACGGGCCCGCGGGGAGCGGGCACCGCGGACCTCGCCGTCGAACTGCGCGGCGTACGCCGGCGGTACGGCCGCGGCAGCTCCACCGTCCACGCGCTGCGCGGCATCGACCTCGCCCTCCCGCGCGCCACCTTCACCGCCGTGATGGGCCCCTCCGGCTCCGGCAAGTCGACCTTCCTCCAGTGCGCGGCCGGACTCGACCGCCCCACCGAGGGCTCGGTACGGCTCGGCGGCACCGAGATCACCGGCCTGAGCGAGAACCGGCTCACCGAACTGCGCCGCACCCGCCTCGGCTTCGTCTTCCAGTCCTTCAACCTGCTGCCGTCCCTGACGGTCGAGCAGAACGTCGTCCTGCCCATGCGCCTGGCCGGACAGAGCGCCCGCTCCGCACGCGGCCGCCGCGAGGCCGCCGAGATCCTGGACCGGGTCGGCCTCGGCGACAAGGGCGGCCGCCGCCCCAGCCAGCTCTCCGGCGGCCAGCAGCAGCGCGTCGCCGTCGCCCGCGCCCTGGTCACCCGGCCCGACGTGATCTTCGCCGACGAGCCGACCGGTGCCCTCGACACCACCACCGCCGCCGAGATCCTCGCCCTGCTCCGCAACGCGGTGGACCACCTCGGCGCCACCCTCGTCATGGTCACCCACGACCCCGCCGCCGCGGCCTATGCCGACCAGGTCCTCTTCCTCGCCGACGGCGCGATCGCCGACAGCCTGCCGCGCTCCGGCGCGGACCGGATCGCCGCCCGGATGACCGCCCTGACCGCGCGTACCGCCCACGTCCCTGCCGGAGCAGCAGCCTGATGTTCACCCCGCACGCCCCGAACGGTCTCGCCCGCGCGGCCGTCCGGTTCAAACCCTCGTCGTTCGTCGGAACGTTCGTCGCGCTCCTGCTGGCCGCGGCCATCGCCTCCGCCTGCGGCATCCTGCTGGAGACCGGCCTGCGCGCCTCGGTCCCGGCCGACCGCTACGCCAAGGCCCCCGTGGTGGTCGCCGCCGACCAGCAGATCCACCTGACGACCGGCACCGGCGACAGCACGGAGACCGCCGACTTCCTCGTCCCGGACACCGCCCGGCTGCCCGAGTCCCTGGTGGCCAGGGCGGCGGACGTCCCCGGCGCGGCCACCGCCGTCGGTGACGTCGCCTACCCCGTACGCCAGGACGGCACCCCCCTCACCGCCCACGGCTGGGGCTCCGCCGCCCTCACCGGCACCACGCTCGCCGACGGCACCGCACCCCGCACCGGCGAGGTCGTCCTGCCCGCCGCGGGCAAGGGCCGCACCGGCGACCGGGTCACCCTCGACACCCCCACGGGCGCACGGGAATTCCGCGTCTCGGGCACCACCGCCGCTCCCGGCACCGTCTGGTTCGCCGACCACCAGGCCGTACGGCTCTCCGGACACCCCGGCCGGGTCGACGCCATCGCCGTGTTCGCCGCACCCGGCACCGCCACCACCACCCTCGCCGACCAGGTACGCGAAGCCGTCGGGCACACCGCCGCCGCCCGGGTCCACACCGGTGACGACCGCGGCGCCGTCGAGACCCCGGCCCTCGCGAGCACGAAGGAACTCCTCTTCGGCCTCGGTGTCTCCTTCGGCGGCGTCGCCACCATGGTCGCCGTCATGACCGCGGCCGGGACCGTCGCCCTCGGCGTGGGCCAGCGCGGCCGCGAGTTCGCCCTGCTCCGCGCCATCGGCGCCACCCCGCGCCAGCTGCGCCGCACCGTCGCCACCGAGTCGCTGCTCGTCGCCCCGCTCGCCGGAGCGCTCGGCTGCCTCCCCGGCACCGCCCTGGCCGCCTGGTGGTTCGGCCAGCTCCAGGACCGCGGCGCCGTCCTCGGCTCCATCGGCCTGAAGGTCTCCTGGATGCCGTTCGCCGCCGCCGTCGGCCTGTCCCTGCTCACCGCGCTGAGCGCCGGATACCTCGCCGCCCGGCGCCCCGCCCGGATGAGGCCCGGACTCGCGCTCGCGCAGACCGCCGTGGAACGCGCCCCGTTCGGCCCGGTCCGCACCCCCATCGGCGTCCTCGCCCTGATCGGCGGCGGGACCCTCGCCGGTGTCGCCGCCTCCAGCGCGGGCGACGACGCGGCCAACGCGGCTCTCGGCGTCGTCATGCTCTTCATGCTCGCGGTCGGGCTGCTCGGCCCGGTCATCGCCCGGATCTGCGCCGCCGTCCTCGGACTCGCGCTGCGCGCCGCCGGTGCCCCGGGCTCGCTGGCCGCCGCCAACTCCCGTACCAACTCCCGCCGGCTGGCCTCCGCGATCACTCCGATCGTGCTCGCCATGGCCTTCGCGTCCACGCTCGTCTTCATGCAGACCAGCCAGGAGCGGGTCACCGCCCACCAGCAGCGTGACGCGATCACCGCCGACCACATCGTCACCGCCCCGGCCGGACTCGGCTCCGACGCCACCGCGCGGGCCGCCGCCACCCCCGGGGTCACCACCGCCGTGGGGCTGCTCCGCACCTCCGTGCTGGTCTCCGGCGGCCCCGGCCCCCAGCTGACCAGCGTCTCCGCGCAGGGCGTCATCGGCACCGGCGAACAGCTCGCCCGGGTCCAGGACCTCGACGTCAGGGCCGGCTCCCTCGGCGCCCTGCGGCCCGGGACCGTCGCCGTCGACACCACGCTCGCCGGCACCGCGGACGTGGCCACCGGCGACCGCCTCGCCCTGCGGCTGCCCGACGGCACCAGGGCGTACCCGAAGGTCGTCGCGGTCTACGGACGCGGCCTCGGCACCAGCCTCCTCACCTTCCCCGCCGCCGACCTCGAGAACCGCATGACCGCCCCGTACGCCTCCGAGGTCCTGGTCCGCGCCACCCCGGCCGGCGCGAAGAGGCTCACCGCGCTCGGCACCGTCACCGACTCCTCCGGCTACGCCGCCGCACAGGACGAGGCCCGCGAACTGAACGCCTGGGCCAACACCGTCATGGCCGCCGTGCTCGGCGGGTTCGCCGCCGTCGCCGCCGTCAACACCCTGGTGATGACCGTCCTCGACCGCCGCCGCGAACTGACCATGCTGCGCCTGGTCGGCTCCACCCGCCGCCAGGTCATGGGCATGATCCGCTGGGAGGCGCTGCTGGTCACGGTGGCCGGAGCCGCGCTCGGCACCGCCATCGCCCTGGCCACGCTCTTCCCGATGATGAAGGGCCTGACCGGCGAGTCCCCGTACATCCCGCCGCTCGTGTACGGGACCTTCGTCGCCGCGACCATCGGCGTCGGCCTCGCCGCCATGCTGCTCCCGGCCCGGGCGGCCCTGCGTACGGCGGACGCCCGGCCGTAGGGTCGGGTCATGACCGGACGCCGCACCCCCCTGACCCTGGCCGAAGTCGAGGCGATCGCCCGCGAGGCCCACGCCCACCAGCGCGACAAGGCGGGACGCCCGTACGCCGAACACCTCGCCGCCGTCGCGGAAGGCGTACGGGCCCGGGGCGGCAGCGACGAACAGATCGCCGCGGCCTGGCTGCACGACGCGGTCGAGGACGACGCGCTGTCGGCCCGCTGGCTGGCCGGAGCGGACCTGCCGCAGCAGGTGAAGGACATGGTCCTCGCCGTCACCAAACGGGACGGCGAGGACCTTCCCGCGTACACCCGGCGCATCCTGGACACCCCGGGCGCCCTGCTGGTCAAGGAGGCGGACCTGGCCCACAACGCGGACCCGGCCCGCCTCGCCGTCCTGGAACCGGCGACCCGTACCCGGCTGACCGAGAAGTACTCCCTGGTACGCGGACTGCTCGGACTCACCCCGGACGAATCGCCCACCGACCGATCGAATCAAGCCAACACGGCGGAGTCCTGACCCGGCCCCCCGGCAGACCCGCCGCCCGGCCCCTCCGGTTCAGCGCCGGGCGGAATTCCTCCGGAACGCCCAGCTCATGTCCGGCTCCGTCACCGCCCGCAGCGCCCGCCGCACCGGGGGCGTGCACATCAGCGTCACCGCGACGGCGGCGACGACGGAGACCAGAACCAGCCCGACGGGTTCCGCCAGCCAGTCGTAGACGTCGAACACCCCGGCGTACCCGGCTCCCTTGATCAGGAAGCCGTGCAGCAGATAGCCGCAGATCGTCCCGGCGCCGAGCGCCGTGAACCACATGCGACGGCGCGGCACCCAGGCCAGGAACCCGACGGTGAGCAGCAGTGCGGCGCAGAACATCACCAGGGTCATCACCGCCCCCGACCACCACGGGGCGTCCAGCTCCTGGGCGCTGCTGCTGCGGTAGAACCAGCCCAGCTGCATCCGCGGCGCCGCCCAGTAGGCGAGGGCCACGGCCCCGGCGAACAGCGGGACGGCGAGCAGTCGCACCTCGCGCCGGTGCACCAGCCGGAAGTGCTCGGGGCGCAGCCGGAGCCCCAGCACGAAGAAGGGCAGGAACTGGAGCACGCGCTGGAGGTCCAGGTCGTCGCCGATCGAGGGGGAGAAGGAGGCGAGCATCGCGATCACCAGCGCCACCGGCAGCGGGTGGCGCAGCGCCTGCCAGATCGGCGTGGTGAGCCGCCAGACGAACAGCGCGACCAGGAACCAGGTGAGGAACCAGGGGTCGAGCAGGCTGACCGACCAGTCGTCCGAGTCGCCCGCGAGCGACCGGAACAGCGAATACGCCGTCTCGAACACGACATAGGGCACGGCGACCCCGGTGACCAGGCGCTTCACCTTGGCCGCGGACATGTCGAACGAGCGGGAGAAGTAGCCGGAGATGATGATGAACGCCGGCATGTGGAAGGTGTACGCCACCATGTACAGCGCGCGGGCGGTCCGACTGCCGTCCATCACGGGTTCCCACGAGTGCGCCACCGCGACCAGCACGATGGCCAGGTATTTGACGTTGTCGAAGTAGGCCTCGCGCCGCTTCGCCGGTGAGCCGTCCGCAGGCCTGTTCGCCACCGGTGCGGCGGATGTCACCCGGGCGGGGGGCGCCGCGACGTCGGTCGACGTCCCTCTGCGTCCGGGCTCCGACTCCTGGTTCGCCGATGGGAGGGGGGCCCTCTGAATTGCGTTCGGAGCGTGGAACATCCCAGGCACTCTAGACGGCCGGATTGGAATTCGTAAAACCCCTCGGGGATATCACGTACTCCTGACCATTCGAAAGTGAAACTGCCGTCAACCGACCATTATGCACCGATTCATCCACCTTAAATGGGGCATATCGGCAAGATTATACGCGGCGGAATTTTAATAGCACCGGAATCTTGGAATTGCCTGTGAATGAAGTGTGTGGGTATGGAAGTCGTCACAATGAAAGCCGGTCGGTGTTCCTTGGCCAATCGTTCACGCGCGACCGCGAGGGGCTGTGGCGGAGGCTCCGTGCGCCCCTGCGTGCGGCCATGCGCCCCTGATGCGCGCGGGGCGCGGGATTGGCGAGAACCGGTCACATCGGTCCGTCACCCGGCAGCGACCACAGGGGAGTTGGTGGCACGATGGACCGGACGGAGGAGTGCCGCGTCGCACCTCTCCGGGCCGGCAAGGCGGACCGACCGAAGGTGTGATCAGACGTGGCCATTTCGCTGTCTGTGGTGTTGATGTTGGCGATCATCCTGGTCGTGCTGATCAGAGGCGGTTCCCTCAAAGCCGGACCGGCGGTCGTCGCGGTGCTCTTCGGCTTCTTCCTGGCGTCGAGCGGCATGGCGCCGTCGATCCAGCGCTTCCTCGACTCGATAGCGCAGACCGTCAGCCAGCTCTCCTTCTGACCCGCGCGCATCCGGCCCGCGCGCACCTCCACCCGTGCGGGGGAACGCGAAAGGCCCGGTCCGGCGAGGAATTCGCCGGACCGGGCCCAAGCATGGAGCGGGCGACGGGAATCGAACCCGCGTAGCTAGTTTGGAAGACTAGGGCTCTACCATTGAGCTACGCCCGCACAGCCGTACCGCAGGCCCGGAAGGCCGACGGCACGTGGAGCATCGTAGCGGGTCGCGGACGCTGTCCGCACACCTCTTCCTCGCGGACCCGGCGCCGCCGTCGGAGGCGGCTTCGGTGCGGCCCGCGCAAAGCTGCCGACGCACCGCCTCGCTGCATGTACCCTACGTGTCGCACCGACGGGGTGTGGCGCAGCTTGGTAGCGCGTCCGCTTTGGGAGCGGAAGGTCGTCGGTTCGAATCCGGCCACCCCGACCAACCGGCACGATCAGGGACCACCGCGGAGCGGACCCGGGACCACCCGCGCGATGCGTCGGCCACGGGCGGGAGCGCATTGCGGGAGTCCGACTCCTTGCCGTTACTATGCAAAATGCGTGCCCGTGTGTCTGATGTACCGGGCTCGGTCCGCGAAGCCGCCAACCGTGCGGCGGAGCAGAACCCCAAGAAGTCAGCCACCAAGGAGACCGAACCGTGAAGAGCGCCGTGGAGACCCTGAACCCGACCCGGGTTCGGCTCACTGTCGAGGTGCCCTTCGAGGAGCTCAAGGACAGCCTCGACGCGGCGTACAAGAAGATCAACCAGCAGGTCACGGTGAAGGGCTTCCGCAAGGGCAAGATCCCTGCCCGGGTCATCGACCAGCGCTTCGGCCGCGGTGCGGTGCTGGAGGAGGCCGTCAACGACGCCCTCCCGAAGTTCTACACCGAGGCCGTCAACGAGGGTGAGCTCAACGTCCTCGGCCAGCCGGAGGTCGACATCACCGAGCTGAAGGACGGCGAGCTGCTGGCCTTCACCGCCGAGGTTGACGTACGCCCCGAGATCGAGATTCCGGACTACTCCGGCATCGAGGTCACCGTCGACGCCCTCGAGGTCAGCGACGAGGACGTCGAGAAGGCCGTGGAGCAGCTCCGCGAGCGCTTCGCCTCCACCAACCCGGTCGAGCGCGCCGCCGCCGAGGGCGACGTCGTGACGGTCGACCTGCAGGCCGAGGTCGACGGCGAGGTGCTGGAGGACGGCGTGGCCGAGGGTGTCTCGTACACCATCGGTTCCGGCGAGCTCCTCGACGGCATCGACGCCGCCGTGACCGGCCTGGAGGCGGGTGGCGAGGCCACCTTCACCTCCGAGCTGAAGGGCGGCTCCGCCGCGGGCAAGGAGGCCCAGGTCACCGTCAAGGTCACCGACGTCGCCGCCCGCGAGCTGCCCGAGCTGGACGACGAGTTCGCCCAGATGGCCAGTGAGTTCGACACCCTCGACGAGCTGAAGGCCGACAGCCGCAAGCGCCTGGAGAACACCAAGCAGTACGACCAGGCCACCCAGGCCCAGGAGCGTGTCCTGGACGAGCTGCTCAAGCTCGCCGAGGTCCCGATCCCGGAGAAGCTGCTCGCGGACGAGATCCAGACCCGCAAGCACAACCTGGAGCACCACCAGCTCGGCCAGATGGGTCTGACCCTCGACAAGTACCTGGAGATCCAGGGCAAGACCGCCGAGGAGTTCGACACCGAGACCTCCGAGCAGGCGATCAAGGGCATCAAGACCCAGTTCATCCTGGACGAGATCGTCAACAAGGAGAAGCTCAACGTCAACCAGGAGGAGCTCACCGAGCACCTCATGCGGCGTGCCGCCTCCTCCGGCATGAGCCCGGACCAGTTCGCCCAGGCCGTCGTCGAGGGCGGCCAGGTGCCGATGCTCGTCGGCGAGGTCGCCCGCGGCAAGGCGCTGGCCGTGGTCGTCGAGGCCGCCAAGGTCGTCGACACCAACGGTGAGGTCATCGACCTGGAGGACGAGGAAGAGGAGGCCATCGAGGTCGTCGAGGCCGCCGAGGGCACCGACGCCGCCGAGGCCGCCGAGGAGAAGACCGAGGCCTGAGCCTCGCGCTGAACCCCGCACGACGGGCTCCGGACGCACCCGCGTCC
>NZ_JBHJQP010000165.1:0-17626 GCF_042262625.1 Streptomyces sp. NPDC056347
GTCCGCGACGAGCGCGTGGCGCCCGTCGCGGACGATGTGACGGCCTGCCACGACCGTGTGCCGTACGTCGGCCGCGGAGGCGGCGAATACGGCCGCTTCGGCGGCGAGCCGGGGCACCGGCCCCGCGGTTCTGACCGAGTCGAGGGCGACGGTCGCCAGGTCGGCGGGGGCTCCGGGTTCGATGGTGCCCGCCTCGGGACGGCCGAGTGCCGCGTGGCCGTCGGCGGTCGCGGCGCGCAGCAGGGCGGCGGCCGTCCAGTGGCCGCGGGCCCGGGTGCGCAGGCGTTCGTTCAGCTCCATCGCGCGCGCCTCCTCGAAGAGGTCGATCACTGCGTGGCTGTCGCTGCCGAGGGAGAGCGGCGACCCGGCCCGCTGGAGGGCGACGGCGGGGCCGGTCCCGTCGGCGAGGTCGCGTTCCGTGGTCGGGCACATGCAGGTGCCCGTCCTCGTGGAGCCGATGAGCGTGATGTCCTCGGCGGTGAGGTGGGTGTTGTGGATGCCGGTGGTGCGCGGGCCGAGGACCCCGTGGTCGGCGAGGAGCCGGGTGGGGGTGCGGCCGTGGGCGGCGAGGCAGGCGTCGTTCTCCGCGGTCTGCTCGGAGAGGTGGACGTGGAGGGGGGCGCGGCGTTCCTCGGCCCAGGCGGCCACGGTGGCGAGCTGCCCGGCGGGCACCGCGCGTACGGAGTGGACGGCGGCGCCGATCAGGGCGTGGTCGCCGCCCTTGAGGAGCGAGGCGCGTTCGGCCCAGGCCTCGGCGGTGGTGTCGGAGAAGCGGAGCTGGTGCGGGTCGGGTTCGCGGTACCGGGCGGGGCGGTCGCCGAAGCCCGCGGAGAGGTAGGCGGTGTCCAGCAGGGTGATCCGGATGCCCGCCTCGGCCGCCGCCGCGATCAGCGCCTCGCCCATGGCGTTGGGGTTGTCGTAGGGGGTGCCGCCGGGCGCGTGGTGCAGGTAGTGGAATTCGCCGACGGCGGTGATGCCGGCCAGTGCCATCTCGGCGTACACGGCGCGGGCCAGGTCGTAGTAGGAGTCGGGGGTGAGCCGGGAGGCGACCTGGTACATGGTCTCGCGCCAGGTCCAGAAGGTGCCGGAGCCGACCTGGACGGTGGAGCGCAGGGCACGGTGGAAGGCGTGCGAGTGGGTGTTGGCGAGCCCGGGGAGGGTGAGCCCGCGCAGCACGGTGGCACCGGGCGGCGGGGTGGCGACGCCGGTGCGGACGCCCGCGATCAGCCCGTCGGAGACGTCCAGGGCGACGCCCGGCTCGACGTGGGTGCCGAGCCAGGCGTGGGAGAGCCAGTACGTCACGGGGGCGGGCCGGCCGGCCGGCCGCTCCCGCACCGCGGGCCGGGGCACCGCCGACCCGGTCGCCGCCGGCCCGGCCGTCGCCAGCCCGGCCGTCGCCGGTGGGGCCGTCGCCGGTCCGGTTTCCGACTGTCCGGTCGCTGTCGGTGCGGTTGCCGCCGGTGGGGTTGTCAGCTGCACGCGAGACCTTCCAGTACGTCGGCGAGGGCGGCGACCCCGGCCGCGCAGTCGTCCTCGGCCGCGTGTTCGGCGGGCGAGTGCGAGATCCCGGTGGGGTTCCGTACGAACAGCATGGCGGTGGGGACCGATGCGGACAAAATACCCGCGTCATGTCCGGCGCCGGTGCCCAGGACGGGGACGGGGCGGCCGTCCGTTCCGGCGCCGCGTTCCTTGAGGATCCGGCCGAGCTCGTCGCGCAGGGCGTGCTCGAACTCGACGACGGGCGTGAAGGACTCGCGTACGACGTCCAGGTCGATCCCGGCCCGTTCGGCGTGCTCCCGGGCGGCCCGTTCGACGCCGGTGACGACGGCGTCCAGAGCTGCCTGGTCGGGGGCGCGGGAGTCGAGCCAGCCGCGCACGAGGGACGGGATGGCATTGACGCCGTTGGGCTCGACGGCGACCTTGCCGAAGGTGGCGAGGGCCCCGGCGAGTTCCGCCTCGCGGCGGGCGGCCAGCACGGTCTCGGCGTACGTGAGCATCGGGTCGCGCCGGTCGGCGAGGCGGGTGGTGCCCGCGTGGTTGGCCTCGCCCCGGAAGTCGAACCGCCAGCGGCCGTGCGGCCAGATCGCGGAGGCGATGCCGACCGGGTCGCCGGTGAGGTCGAGGGCGCGCCCCTGCTCGACGTGGAGTTCGACGAACGCTCCGATACGGGCGAGCCGTTCGGGGTCCGGGCCGATGGCCCCGGGGTCGTGCCCGGCCGCCTCCATGGCCTGCGGCAGGGTGATGCCCTCGCCGTCGCGGAGCCGGTGCGCGGCCTCCACGGTCAGCTGTCCGGCGGCGAGCCGGGAGCCCACGCAGGCGAGCCCGAAGCGGGCCCCCTCCTCGTCGCCGAAGTTGGTGATGGCCAGCGGCCGGACGAACTCCGCTCCCCTGCGGCGCAGTTCGTCGAGCGCGGCGAAGGAGGAGACCACGCCGAGCGGCCCGTCGAAGGCGCCGCCGTCCGGTACGGAGTCGAGGTGCGATCCGGCGACGACGGCGTCCTGGGCGAGCGGGTCGCCGAGCCAGGCCCACTGGTTGCCGTTGCGGTCCATCTCGTAGGTGAGCCCGCGCGTCTCGGCCTGGGCGCGGAACCAGGCCCGGCAGTCGGCGTCGGCGCCGGTCCAGGCGTAGCGGCGGTAGCCGCCGCTGCCCGCGTTCCGGCCGATGGGCAGCAGCTCCCGCCACATCTCCTGGAACGACGGGGCGCTCGGGGCGCTCGGGGTCGGCGGCCGGCGGGACGGCGGCGCACCGGTCCCGGGAGGCAGGCTCACTGGCCGTCCTCCTTCATCGGCACCCGTACGCCCTTGTCGGCGGCGACCGCCTCCGCGCTGTCGTACCCGGCGTCCACGTGCCGGATGACGCCCATGCCCGGGTCGTTGGTGAGCACCCGGCGGATCTTCTCGCCCGCGAGCTTCGTACCGTCGGCGACGGTCACCTGTCCGGCGTGGATGGAGCGCCCCATGCCGACGCCGCCGCCGTGGTGGAGGGAGACCCAGGAGGCCCCGGAGGCCACGTTGACCATGGCGTTCAGCAGCGGCCAGTCGGCGATCGCGTCGGAGCCGTCGAGCATGGCCTCGGTCTCCCGGTACGGGGAGGCCACGGAGCCGCAGTCCAGGTGGTCGCGGCCGATGGCCAGTGGCGCGGCCAGCTCGCCGCTCGCCACCATGTCGTTGAAGCGCTCGCCGGCCCGGTCGCGTTCCCCGTAGCCGAGCCAGCAGATCCGGGCGGGCAGTCCCTGGAAGTGGACCCGCTCCCCGGCCATCCTGATCCAGCGATGCAGCGACTCGTTCTCCGGGAAGAGGTCGAGGATCGCCCGGTCGGTCTTGTGGATGTCCGACGCCTCGCCGGAGAGGGCGGCCCAGCGGAAGGGGCCCCTGCCCTCGCAGAACAGCGGCCGGATGTAGGCGGGAACGAAGCCGGGGAAGGCGAACGCCCGCTCGTATCCGGCGAGCTGGGCCTCGCCCCGGATGGAGTTGCCGTAGTCGAAGACCTCGGCCCCGGCGTCCATGAAGCCGACCATCGCCTCGACGTGCCGGGCCATCGACTCCCGGGCGCGGGTGGTGAAACCGGCCGGGTCCTTGGCGGCGTACGTCGCCATGTCGTCGAGGTCGACGCCGAGCGGGAGGTACGACAGCGGGTCGTGTGCGCTGGTCTGGTCGGTGACGATGTCGATCGGGGCGCCCTCGGCGAGCATCCGGGGCAGCAGCTCCGCCGCGTTGCCGAGCAGGCCGATGGAGAGCGGGCGGCGGGCGTCCCGGGCCTCGGTGGCGAGCTGGAGCGCGTGCTCCAGGGAGTCGGCGCGCACGTCCAGGTAGCGGTGCTCGATCCGGCGCTCGATGGCGCGCGGGTCGCAGTCGATGCAGATCGCGACGCCGTCGTTCATGGTCACGGCGAGCGGCTGGGCCCCGCCCATGCCGCCGAGCCCGGCGGTCAGGGTGATCGTGCCGGCCAGTGTGCCGCCGAACTTCTTCGCGGCGACGGCGGCGAAGGTCTCGTACGTGCCCTGGAGGATGCCCTGGGTGCCGATGTAGATCCATGAGCCGGCGGTCATCTGGCCGTACATGGTGAGCCCGAGCGCCTCCAGGCGGCGGAACTCCTCCCAGTTCGCCCAGTCGCCGACCAGGTTGGAGTTGGCGATCAGGACGCGCGGCGCCCACTCGTGGGTCTGCATGACGCCGACCGGGCGGCCGGACTGGACGAGCATCGTCTCGTCCTGCTTGAGCGTCCGCAGCGTGCGCACCATCGCGTCGAAGGAGCGCCAGTCGCGGGCCGCCTTGCCGGTGCCGCCGTAGACGACGAGCTTGTCGGGGTGCTCGGCGACCTCGGGGTCCAGGTTGTTCTGGAGCATGCGCAGGGCGGCCTCCTGCTGCCATCCCAGGGCACTCAGTTCCGTACCGCGCGGTGCCCGTACGGGGCGGGGTCCTGACATGGCGATGCCTCCTCGCGACTGTAAGCTCTCCATTCACATCCTGGCGTCCTGAATAGTTGTAGTCAACAGTCGCGCACCGTCGCACGGAGGCCGTGTCCGCGTCCGCCCCGCGCACGGGATCACCTCGACACCTCCATCGCGCGCCCTCGGCGCACACCTGTGCCCCGGTGCATGTGCCGGTGGAATTTGCCCGAATCCTCACCAGGAGGGTGCACGATGCGTAGCCTCGTGGTCACACCGAACCCCGGTCCCGGGAAGGGCCCTCGCCCGTCGTTCGTCCTCGGGCATCCTCCCGGACCGGTTCGTACCCCATGGGAGGTTCCTGTGATCCGAGCACTCAGACTGCGTGCCGGGACGAAGCAGCCGTCGGCGCCCGAGTCCGGGCCGCGCGAGGTACTGGCCGAGCTCCGCCGATTACGTACCGGGCTGCCGCTCGTGTCCGGCTCCCTGGTAGCCGGTACCGACGGTCTCGTCCTGGCCCATGACGCCCCGGAGATAGAGCCCGACACGGTCGCGGCGCTGACCGCGAGCGCCCTCGGTGTCGCGGTCCGGATGACGGAGGCGGCCGACCGGGGCGGCTTCGGCGAGTTCCTCGTGCGCGGCGAGTCCGGGTGCCTGGCCGCGTACGCGGCGGGCGACTCGGCCGTGCTCACGCTGTTCGCCGAGGACCGGATCGACATCGACCGCCTCCGCGCCGAGGGCCGCCGGGCCGCCGCCCGGATCGGCGCCCTGATCGACGCCCCGACGCACCGCACCGCCTACCCGGCGCCCTCCGGATGCCCCGCACCCGCCGCACCCTCCGTGCCCTCCCCCCGGCAGCTGCCCCCACAGCCTCCCCGGCCGCACCCGCCCCGGCCGTAGCGCGGGATCAGCGTGTGCGCCGCGCCCCGCCGGGCGCGGCGTCCCCGGCCATCGGCCCGGTCGTCCGGTAACCGGCGACCCGCTTGCCCGCGGGCCGGCCCCGCTCCGTCCAGTCGGTGCGCACCCAGTACAGGACGTCGTCCGTGTGCTCGCGCCGCCCGATCCGTACGGCCTTGAGCCAGAGTCCGGCGCCCGCCCCGGCCAGCGTCATCCCGCCCGCCCCGGGCAGCAGGAACGCGCTCGCCACCGCCAGGAGGAACGCCGCGAGCAGCCACCACCGGTGGCCGCGCCGCCAGGCGCGTACGGTCACGGCGCGGTCCTGGAGGAAGTCGGAGCGCCCGGCGCGGGTGGCCCCGGCGGCCAGTGCCGCGTACCGCCGCCCTCGTACGAGCGCCACCGCGGCGGCGGTGACCAGGAACAGCGCGGCCCCGGCCAGCAGCCCGATCCGGCGACCGGTGAAACCGGGCACCAGTGCACCGATCCCCGCCGCGAGCAGCCCGAGCCACCACAGCGGGGCGGCTCCGGCCCGTACGATCACGGCCACCCTCGCCAACGACTGCGCCCCGCGCCCCATCTCCGTACCCCTTCCCGCTCGGCCGCCCGGCTCCTCGCGAGCGGCTCCGGGCGGAGGCTAGTGGGCGCAGATGAGCGGCGTCTGAGAAACGGGAAGGAGCCCGCACGGCGGTCAGAGCATGAGCCCGACCAGGCCGTTTCCACCGTTCAGGCAGCCGAAGCGCCCCCGGCAGCAGCGCTCCCACCCGCCGTGCGCGTCCCCGTTGAGGACGAGGTCGTGCCACGGCTCCCCGGCCGGAACGTGCTCCCCGCCCAGCCGGAGCGAGAGCCCCGGCACGGCCGCCCACCCGCGCGCCTCGGGCGGCCGGACCGGTTCCGGGAGTACGGAGAGGACCTCCTCGGAGGGGTGTCCGAACAGGTCGACGCCGTCCCACACCACCGCCGCGTCCGGCGCACCGGCCGCGGACTTCCCCACCGTGACCCTGATCCCCGCGAGCCGGTCCGGCGCGCCCGGTCCCCCGCCGTCCAGGGTCACCTGCAGTGCGCCGAAGACGGCGACCACGTTCCAGCCCGGCTGGTGGAGGTAGCCGCAGAACCAGGCGTCATGGGCGTGGCGCGGTTCGGAGTACTCCCGGAGCGTCAACGAGCCGCACTGCAACCCCAGGTACGTCCGCGGCGCGGCCGCCTCCAGCAGGGCCGCGGCCTCCTCGGGCCCCGTCCCGAACCGGAGCGTCCCGGCTCCGCCCGGCAGTCCCACACCGATCCCCGGCAGCAGTTCGAGCATGGACCGATTCTCCAGGACCGGGTACGCGCCCGGCGCACCACCCGTGCCCGCCGGGTGGTGCGCCGGTGGTACGTGCCCTGCGCCCGGGCGTTCACCGGGACCGTCGCACCCGGCGGCGGTCTCACTCGACGAACAGTCCCCGCGCCGCCGCGCGCGCGTCGAACTCCTCCAGCCTCGCCTGGGCGCCCGGCAGCGCGTCGCACATCGCCTCCAGCAGGACCCGGCCCAGCAGCATGGGGGCGCACGCGGTGTCGAAGGCGAGCCCGGTGCCGACGGCGGCCGGGATCAGCAGGTCGCTGTGGCGGGCGACGGGCGCGAAGGCGGAGTCCGCGACCGACACCACGGTCAGCCCCTGCGCCCGGGCGTACGCGAGGGCGTCCACGACCTCCTTCGGGTGCCGGGGCAGCGCGAAGCAGATCAGCGCGGTGGCGCCCGCGCGCCGGGCCGCGTCGATCCGGTCCTGGAGCATGCTGCCGCCCTCGTCGAGCACCCGGACGTCGGGGTGGACCTTGGCCGCGAAGTACCCGAAGCCGCGCGCCTGCGAGGAGGCCGCCCGCAGCCCGAGCACCAGCAGCGGGCGCGAGGCCGCCAGCAGTGCGCCCGCACGCTCGACGGGCCCGGGGTCGGCGAGCAGTTCGGCCAGGTGCCGGAGGTTCTCGATCTCGCCGAGCACCGCCTGCTGGTACTCGTTGGACGTGTCGTCCCCCTCGCCCGGTGCGGCCCCGGCGGGGGCGATCTCCCGCAGGTGCCTGCGGAGCGCCGGATAGCCGTCGAAGCCGAGCGCCACGGCGAACCGGGTGACGGACGGCTGGCTGACCCCGGCGAGCTCGGCCAGCTCCACGCTCGACAGGAACGGCACGTCCCCGGCCCTGCGCACCATCGAGTGCGCGATGCGGCGCTGGGTGGGGGTGAGCCGGTGCCCCTCGAAGAGCCGCTGCAACCGCGCGGCCGGGCCGCTCCCGCTCATGCTGTCCCCTCGGTCGGTCCGTGGACCCGTCGATCCGTCGATCCGGCGCACCCGATCCGGACGATCCGGCGCCGACACATCCATTCAGTCAGGATGGCATCTGCATGTCCATATGCAGCCGGAGCCCCGGCGCCTTGTGGGCATACTGCCGCCGGGAACGGAAGGCCGGAACGGGAGCGTGCCCCTCAGGGCCGCGAGCCCGATGTGCCCGGACACGCAGCCGCGGCGCCGGACCCGCCTGCCGGAACAAGCGCGTTCACCGTGCCTCCTCGCCGTGACGGCCCTCGACGAGGGCGAGGGCGGCCCCGGCGTCGGCCAGGGGCACCAGGACGCTGGTGACCGGCCGCAGTACGCCCATCCGGACGGGAGCCTCGACGGGTTCTTCGAGGTGGAGCGCCAGGACGCCCGGTTCCCGGCCGGGCACCGTGAAACGGTCCTCGTCCGCCCCGGGGCCGGGCTGCCCCGCGACTTCGACGCGGCTGATGCCTGCGAGGGGGATGCGCACGCTGTGGTGCAGGCCCCACCGCAGGACGACGTCCTCCCGGCCCAAGGTGTGCGGCCGCACCCGTCCGGCCGTCGCGAAGGCGGTGGCCGCGGCGGCCGCGTACAGCAGGACGACGGTCCCGACGACGGTGAACGGGCTCACCCCCGCCAGAACCGGCAGCGAGACTCCGCCCGCCACCAGCACGGCCGCCAGGACACCCGCCTGCCGGACGAAGCCGACCCGTCCCAGGCGCCGGTCGCCGGGCCGGGCCTGGGTGCGGAAGGTGACGGCCAGGGCGAGGATCCCCCATACGGAAACCTCGTGACGCACCATCTCGGCGATCGGGGGCGGCACCAGGGAGTAGAACGCCTCGCCGAGGGCCGCCCGCCGTCCCCGGCCGGTACGGCGGAGCTTGCGGTACTGGCTGATGAACGCGGCGCCGAACACCAGCCCCAGCACGGACAGGGTGCCTTCGGTGACGACGAGGACGCCGGCGGCGATGCGCCAGTCCAGCAGCCCCGTCGTCACCAGCAGGATCTCGACCAGCAGCACGAGGAGCCCGGCCCAGCGCAGTCGGCGCAGCCACGTCGGCACCTCGCCGGGGGCCTTGACCGAGGGCTTGGCCGCGGGCCCGGCGGCCTCCTCCCGCACCGTGCCCTCCAGGGCGTCGCGGAGCGAGATCAGAGCGTCGCCGGGATCCTTCGCGTGGATGCGGATCTCCCGGACCTCACCGACGGTCCTGCCCGCTTCGACCCGTACCGGCTCCCGCAGGGTCAGCACCAGGTTCGTGGTGGACATGACCGGGACCGACAGGACGCCTTCCTTGATCACGGCCGTGCGCTGCTGGTCGGAGAGCGAGCGCCGCACCGCCACGTCACTGATGAGGCTCAACGGCACCCGGGCGTGGAAGGAGGCGCCGTAGGAGACGGTGAACGCCCCGTACGCCACGCGGTGCGGGTAGGCGCTCAGCGCGATCGCGAAGCCCGTCATCAGATACCCGGCGGCGAGCCCGGCGACCAGCGCCACCACGCGGGCCCACGGCGCGGACAGCATGAGGTCGACCAGCACGACTTCCAGGACGGTCAGGAAGAGGATCACGCCGACTCCGACGGCGCCGCCGTCCTGGCTGGGAATCGGTGTTCCGCCCGCGTGCTTGCCGAGTGCCTGCCACGGCGCACGCGCGGCCGCGCCGACGCTCGCCCCACCTCCGGTGATCAGCCTCGCGTCACTCATGGTGCCTCCTCCGTCCGAGGCGCCGCCGCCGCCCGGCACACCTCGGTGACCTCCAGCAGGTGCCGCGGGGCTTCCGCGGGACCCTCCGCCACGAGCACACAGGGGGTCGGGCGCGACCTCATCGATGCCAACGGCCCGGTAAGCACTGACATATGAAGCGTTTTCGTCAGCAGTACCTACAGATTCCACCGGGCACCACACCTTGATCAACCGACTTCCCGGGCAATGTCCTGACCGCTTCCGGCCAGGACATGCCCGCCGCGGTCGATGCCCGCCGGCGGTGGAGGCTGCTCAGCCGGTTCACGGCGGCCGGCCGGACGCCCTGCGCCCCCGTTCCCGACGGCCCCTCCCGCCTCTCAGGAATCGCCGTCCACGATCTCGACGACCGAGACCCAGGACTTCCACCGCTGTGTGAAGACCCGCAGTGTGTGGCCGCCCGGCACCTTCCCGGCCCAGGCCATGGTCCCCTCCTTGTCCCCCCACTCGTCCGGCACGCCCTCCGGCACGCGGTCCGGATCGCTCTTCGGTACCTCCGTCGACGCCACCGGCACGCGGCTCAGGCCGTTCGCCTCCAGTCCGGTGAGCACCGACAGCAACTCCTGCCGGGCGGTGGCCCCGTCGTCGTACTCGACGATGCACTGCCGGGCCACGGCCTTGCGCACGCCCCGGTACTCCACCGTGTAGCCGGCGCTGCTGACCGGGCGCGTCCTCTGCGCCTCGGCAGGGCAGAACTCGCTGATCCCAGCCCAGTTCAGGAGGTCTCCGCGGCTGTCGGAGTCGACGGACCGCCCCTCGTTCTGCTTCCAGTGCCAGGTGTCGTTCAGCGGCACCTCCCCGGGGGGCAGGGTCCGGACCACGCCGTTCACGAGGAACGGGTTGTCCGGCGCGACGGCCACCTGGCCCCCGCGCTCGTGCTGCCGGCCCGCACCGTCCGGCAGCAGGACCCACGCCCCGCCGGCCAGCAGCGCGGCCGTGCACAGCGCCGCCACGCCCGCCCTGCGGCGCGCCCGGCGCCGCTGCCCCCGCCGCCGGATCTCCCCGGCGTCGGGCAGCCGCACCACGACACCGTCCAGCAGCTCCTCGACCTCAGCCATGGTCCGCGCTCCTTACTCGCCCGTTGATGACAAGGGGGTCGGCCAGCCGCTCGCCGAGCACCTTGCGGGCCCGGTGGAGCCGGGTCCGTACCGCACCGTTGGACACTCCTGTCTCCCGCGCCACTTCCTCCACCGGGAGGTCCAGCAGGTGGTGCAGGACCACGGCCCGGCGCTGCTCGGCGGTCAGTTCGCCGAGCGCGTCCAGCGGCGCCACCCGGTCCGCCGAGAGGCCGGGCACGTCCGCGGGCGGACCGTGCCGGAAGTGGGCGCGCACCCGGTTGCGTGTCCTGCGCCAGGTGCTGATCGCCAGCCGGACCGCCACCGTGCGCACCCAGGGCAGCGGGTCGCCCTCGCGCACCAGGCGGTCCCAGCGCTGCCATGCCCGTACGTACGCCTCCTGCACCGCGTCCTCCGCCTCCGCCAGATCGCCGGTCGTCGCGTAGACGGTGGCGACCAGCCTCTTGGCGGTGGCCGTGTAGAACGCGTCGAAATCCTCGGCCCCCGTGAGCATCGTCCTCCGTCCGTCCCCCACCCGGGGACTGTCCCCGGGAGCTGTTCTCATGAACTGCTCTCACCGGATACACGCACCGGCGGGGGCGGATGTTACGGACGACTTTCCCGGGTTCCGGCCGCCGCCCCCCGTGAGGTGTTCCCCCCGGGAAAGAGGGGGGACAGCCCCACTGCGCACGGGGCCGGCGGCTCCTAGCGTGTGGGGCATGAAATCCGGAGACCCCGAGCTCAGGAGCGAGCTCGACGCCGCCCTGCAGGCCCGTAAAGAGCTGGGTCCGGAGTACGAGCCCGCCCTCGTGGAGTCCTTCCTGGAGAAGGTCGACCAGCGGATGGACCGTACGCTCGACCGCCACGTCCGGCGTCATCTCGCCGAGCAGCGGGTGAACGTGGCCCGGTACGAGCGCCATCCGCGCCACCTGCCGGGTTTCGCCGAGCGCCACGGCTTCGGGGTCGTCTCGCTGGTCCTGGCCGTCCCGCTGTCGGCCATCGGCGCCTCGACCGCCCGCACCGGGGGGCTGATCGTCGCCTGGCTCGGGATCGTCGCGGTCAACGCGGTGCACGCGCTCCGCAACCGCCCCGGGGCAGCGCGCCGGGCGGAATCCGACTGGGAGGACTGAGCGCGCAGGAGCACGGGCCGAGTGCGGGCCGAGTGCGGGCCGAGAACCGCCGCGGGGACCGACGCACCCCCGGGAAACCCCAGGGGGCGGGACGACGGCGGTCCCCGCGGCGGACGCGGGCCGGGTCAGGGCCGGTGACCGCGTCCTGGCGACGGTGGAGGTCCGGGAGCCGCTCCGTAGTCCGTGTCGCCGTTCCGGTGGCCGGCGGGCTTCCCCGCCGACACCCGCCAATCTGCCGGACCCGTGTTAAGCCGGTGCTGCGCGCATGTGTCGTGCTCGTACCTTTTTCGCGAAGCCGGGCCCGCGGCGGCGGCCGGGGCGCGCGGCGCGGGCCCGGGTCCACGGCAGCGGCCCGTCCGCCCCGCGGCGCCCGGGCCCGGGCGGTACTACGACGACGCCTTGCCCGTCGACGCCTCCTTCGCGAGGAAGGCCAGCAGGTCCTGGCGGCTGACCACGCCCTTCGGCTTGCCCTCCACCAGCACGATCGCCGCGTCCGCCGTGCCGCCGAGCGCCGCCATCAGGTCCTCGACCGGCTCGCCGGAGCCGACCTGCGGCAGCGGCGGCGACATGTGCTTCTCCAGCGGGTCGGAGAGCGAGGCGCGCTGGGCGAACAGCGCGTTCAGCAGCTCCCGCTCCACCACCGAACCGATGACCTCGGCGGCCATCACGTCCGGGTGTCCGGCCCCCGGCTTCACGATCGGCATCTGGGAGACCCCGTACTCGCGCAGCACGTCGATCGCCTCGCCGACGGTCTCCTCGGGGTGCATGTGGACGAGCGTGGGGATCGGGCCCTCCTTGTGGTCGAGCACGTCCCCGACCCGGGCCGAGGGGCCCGCGTCCTCCAGGAACCCGTAGTCGGCCATCCACTCGTCGTTGAAGATCTTGCTGAGGTAGCCGCGCCCGCTGTCCGGCAGCAGGACGACGACGACGTCGTCCGGGCCGAGCCGCCTGGCGACCTCCAGCGCGCCGACCACCGCCATCCCGCAGGAGCCCCCGACCAGCAGGCCCTCCTCCTTGGCGAGGCGGCGGGTCATCTGGAAGGAGTCCTTGTCCGACACGGCGACGATCTCGTCCGTGACCGTACGGTCGTAGGCACTCGGCCAGAAGTCCTCGCCGACCCCCTCGACGAGGTACGGGCGCCCGGAGCCGCCGGAGTACACCGAGCCCTCCGGGTCCGCGCCGATCACCTTCACCGCACCGCCGCTGACCTCCTTCAGGTAGCGTCCGGTGCCGCTGATCGTGCCGCCGGTGCCGACGCCCGCGACGAAGTGCGTGATCTTCCCCTCCGTCTGCTCCCACAGCTCGGGACCGGTGGTCTCGTAGTGGGAACGCGGGTTGTTGGGGTTGGAGTACTGGTCGGGCTTCCAGGCTCCGGGCGTCTCACGGACCAGCCGGTCGGAGACGTTGTAGTACGAGTCGGGGTGCTCGGGGTCGACGGCCGTCGGGCAGACGACGACCTCGGCGCCGTAGGCCCGCAGCACATTGATCTTGTCCGTGGACACCTTGTCCGGGCAGACGAAGATGCACTTGTACCCCTTCTGCTGGGCGACGATCGCCAGGCCGACGCCGGTGTTGCCACTGGTCGGCTCGACGATGGTGCCGCCCGGCTTCAGCTCGCCGCTCTGCTCGGCGGCCTCGATCATGCGCAGGGCGATCCGGTCCTTGACCGAGCCTCCGGGGTTGAAGTACTCGACCTTGGCCAGGACTGTTGCCTGGATACCGGCCGTGACATTGCGCAGCCGCACCAGCGGGGTGTTGCCGACGAGACTGATCATCGAATCGTGGAATTGCACCGTCTACTCCGGGGTCTCCGTAATGGTCCGGCAAGCGTATGCGCACAGGCGTGGGATCGGGCGAAGCGATCGGGCAGGCGATTGAGGAACGGTCCGCACGGGGCAGTTAGCTGTATGTACGGGGTACGGCGACGAGGAGGTGGACCGGACGGTGTCAAGAGCACGAGTGGCACGGCGGATCGCGGCGGGCGCGGCCTACGGCGGAGGCAGCATCGGACTGCTCGGCGCCGCGGCCGTCGGCGTACTGCTGGCGGAGGTCCATCTGGCGAAGCGGCAGGTGGGCGGCGGAATCGCACCGGTCCCACCGAGCGCGGACGGGCGGTACGGGGTGGCGTTCGCCGGTCCCGCGCAGCCCCTGCGGCTGGGGTTGCTGGGTGACTCGACGGCGGTCGGGCAGGGGGTGCGGCGGGCCGGGCAGACCCCGGGGGCGCTGCTCGCCTCGGGGCTGGCGGCGGTGTCCGAGCGGCCGGTGGACCTGCGCAACGTGGGGCAGCCGGGGGCCCGGTCGGACGATCTGGAACGGCAGGTCTCGCTGCTGCTCTCCGAGGCCGCCGGGGTCCCGGACGTCTGCGTGATCATGATCGGCGCGAACGACGTGACGCACCGCATCCCCGCCACCCAGTCGGTGCGCTGCCTGACCACCGCCGTGCGCAGGCTGCGGACGGCGGGGGCGGAGGTGGTCGTCGGCACCTGCCCGGATCTGGGCACGATCGAGCCGGTCTACCAGCCGCTGCGCTGGCTGGCCCGGCGGGTGAGCCGGCAGCTGGCCGCGGCGCAGACGATCGGCTCGGTGGAGCAGGGCGGGCGCACGGTGTCGCTGGGCGATCTGCTCGGGCCGGAGTTCGAGGCCAACCCTCGGGAGCTGTTCGGTCCGGACAACTACCACCCGTCGGCGGAGGGGTACGCCACGGCGGCGATGGCCGTGCTGCCGACGCTCTGCGCGGCCCTGGGGCTGTGGCCGGAGACCGACCGGCTGGACGGGGCCCGGCGCGAGGACATGCTGCCGGTGGCCGAGGCGGCTTCCCAGGCGGCCCGGGAGGCCGGTACGGAGGTCACGGGGGCCCGGGCGCCCTGGGCGCTGCTCAAGCACCGCAGGCGGCGGCGCCTGCCCGCCACCACAGAGCCCGCCCCGCACCCGGAGCCCGGCACGGAAGCACCCCCAAAGACCCGCGCGGAAGCACCCCCGGGACCCGGCGCGGAAACACCCCCCGAGACCCGCGCGGAAACACCCCCGGAGACCCGTACGGGAGCACCCCCCGAGGCCCGCGCGGAAACACCCCCCGAGGCCCGCGCGGAAGCACCCCCCGAGGACGGCACGGAAGCACCCCCGGAGGTCGCCCGCCCCCTCGACTGAGCGAGCGCTTAGAAAAGAGGTCGGCGTCACACGCGCTCCCCGGTGACCCGCGCCGTACGTACAGGTAACTTCCCAGGGAGTACCTGCCACAGCACGTCAGTACGTCGCCACGCCAGTGCGGCCGTACGTCACCACCGCGTACGCGAGCACGTCAGCATGACCCGTCAGAACCCGCCTTCCAGCCCTCATGGAGCCGCGTGATGCCCGAAGCCGTGATCGTCTCTGCCGCCCGTTCCCCGATCGGCCGGGCCTTCAAGGGCTCGCTGAAGGACCTGCGTGCGGACGACCTGACCGCCATGATCATCCAGACCGCGCTGGCCAAGGTCCCGGAGCTGGACCCGAGGGACATCGACGACCTGATGCTCGGCTGCGGCCTCCCCGGCGGCGAGCAGGGCAACAACCTGGGCCGCATCATCGCGGTGCGGATGGGGATGGACCACCTCCCCGGCTGCACGGTCACCCGCTACTGCTCGTCCTCGCTCCAGACCAGCCGGATGGCGCTGCACGCCATCAAGGCCGGGGAGGGCGACGTCTTCGTCTCGGCCGGTGTCGAGATGGTGTCCCGCTTCACCAAGGGCAACTCCGACAGCCTGCCGGACACGCACAACCCGCTGTTCGCCGACGCCGAGGCCCGCACCGCGGCCCGCGCGGAGAAGGGCGGCGAGGGCTGGCACGACCCGCGCGAGGACGGCCTGGTGCCGGACGCGTACATCGCGATGGGGCAGACCGCGGAGAACCTGGCCCGGTTCAAGGGCGTCACCCGCCAGGACATGGACGAGTTCGGCGTCCGCTCGCAGAACCTCGCCGAGGAGGCCCTGAAGAAGGGCTTCTGGGAGCGCGAGATCACCCCGGTGACCACTCCGGACGGCACGGTCGTCTCGAAGGACGACGGTCCGCGCGCGGGCGTCACGCTGGAGGGCGTGCAGGGGCTGAAGCCGGTGTTCCGCCCGGACGGCCTGGTCACCGCGGGCAACTGCTGCCCGCTCAACGACGGCGCCGCCGCGCTCGTGATCATGTCCGACACCAAGGCCCGCGAGCTGGGCCTGACCCCGCTGGCCCGGATCGTCTCGACCGGCGTCAGCGGCCTCTCCCCCGAGATCATGGGGTACGGGCCGGTCGAGGCCAGCAAGCAGGCGCTGAAGCGGGCCGGGCTGACCATCGACGACATCGACCTGGCCGAGATCAACGAGGCGTTCGCCGCCCAGGTGATCCCCTCCTACCGCGACCTCGGCCTGCCGCTGGAGAAGGTCAACGTCAACGGCGGCGCCATCGCCGTCGGCCACCCCTTCGGCATGACCGGCGCCCGGATCACCACCACGCTGATCAACAGCCTCCAGTTCCACGACAAGCAGTTCGGTCTGGAGACCATGTGCGTGGGCGGCGGCCAGGGCATGGCGATGGTCATCGAGCGGCTCAGCTGATCCGGTTCGGGCCGGTCCCGGCCGAGTTCCGAACGTGACCGAATCTCCCCCAGGATGTGACCTTCGTCCTGGGGGAGACGTATATGCCCAGGTCACGGCCACACTGGGGTTAAACCCCAGGCCCAAAGACCTGTCCAATTCGTGACGTAATGCACTGACACCGGGCGCGGTGGGGGCACAAGCTGAGGTAGGAACGTCGGGGGATCGATTGAAACCGGGAGTATGTCAGTGAGCGTCCTGTCTCTTGCCCTGTTGCTGACCACCGCCGCCGCCACGGCCGTGGGCGCCGCCGCTCTGCATGCCGCTCACGGACTGCGGGGACAGGTGAAGGCCCTCCGTACGGAGCTCGCCGAGCAGGCGGGTACGCGCGGTGGCACCGTGCCCGCGCAGAACCGCGGCTGCCATGCCGCCCCCGTCGCCGAGATACGCGCGGCCGTCGCCGAGGCACTGGCCGAGGAGCGGGAGCGGGAGCTGGCCGAGGCCCGCGCCTTCTGGGCCACCCAGGAGGCGCGCGACGCCACCGACGCCCCCTCCCTGCTGGGCGGGCTGACCGGAGCGGGCGAGGACGCCGCGTTCTTCCTGCCCCGTCAGGCCGACCTCGTGGGCTTCGACGCGGTCGACGCCGAGACCGCCGAGGCCCTCGACGAGCTGGCGGAGCTGGCCGCGGCCGCGGAGTTCTCCGAGCTGCCCGAGCTGCCCGGACTGTCCGAGCTGCCCGGTGCGGCGGAGGTCGCCGAGGACTCCCCGGAGCTGGCCGCCGCCCGCCGCAGGCACCCCTCGCACCCCGACTTCGTGCCGGTGCGCACCCCGGTCGTCACGGACCACGAGCGCACCGTGCGCCGCCTGGAGGAGCTGGCCGAGAACCGTACGGAGCTCGCCGATGTGCGCCCCGGCCCGCTCGGCACGCTCGACGTCTACGTCTTCGCCGACGGCACCACGCTGTGCATGACCCCCGGCCACCGCGAGACGGCCGAGCAGCTGGCCGATTCGCTGCTCGCCGGTGAGCACCCGGTGCTGCTGGGCGGCTCCGGCGTCTCCGGTGCGTACGCCCTGACGTTCTCCTGCGGCCAGGAGAACGTCTACATCCTCGCCGACCGCGTCATCGCCTCGTTCTGAGGCGCGGCGCGCCCCGGCGCCGCCCCCTCTTCGCCCCGCCGCTACGCGAACGCGCGCGCGGCGGCCTCGTTCACCCAGTGCACGGCCTCGTCCAGCTCCGCCGACGGGGCCGTTTCCAGTGCCAGGGCCAGATCGCGCCCGGCCACGGCGAGCTGGTCGCCGACCGTGAAGAACCCGGCGTCCGGCATCTCGTACGGCTCCCGGTCCGGCGCCTCGATCCGCTGGGCGCGCCGCGCCAGCTCCCGGGCCGCGGCCAGCCCCTCGGCGGCGGCACCGCGCTGCAGGCGGCTCTGCGGGGCGGAACGCAGCCGGTCGGCGAACCGGTCGACGGCGATGATCAGCGGGGTCGTATCGAGCACCCGGCGACCCTACGCGCCCCGCCCGGCCCCTGGCCAACGCACCCGCCCGGCCGGTGGGGCCGGAAAAGCGGGAACGGCCCGCAGGCGGTGCCTG
>NZ_JBHJQP010000166.1:0-17553 GCF_042262625.1 Streptomyces sp. NPDC056347
AACCCCCCCGCCTGTTTGGCCGGCGCCCTCAAACCCCCGCGGTGACTCCGGCCCGCACCCCGCACCATGGAGGGGTGAGCGTGCACATCGACATCGCCGGGCTGGCCCCCGACCGCATCGTCTTCGAGACCTCCCCCCTCGCCGAGCTGGGGCTGGCCCTGCACGCCCTCTCCGAGCCCGGCCACCACCCGGGCCTGCACGGCTGGGCGACGGCGACCGCCAGCGCGCTCGACCCCGACCTCGCCGACCGGCTCCACGAGGCCGACTTCCTGTGGCGGCACACCTTCTCGGACGTCTTCCTGCCGTTCGCCGGGGTCCGCGGCGGCGACGGACGCACGGGCGCGAGTCTCGCCGAGGACCTCGACATCCTCGACCGGCTGGACGACGAACGGTTCGCCGCCGCCGCCCTGGAGTTCACCTGCACCGGGCTCTACGGTCTCGGCGCGCCCTCCCCGCTCGGCAACGCGACGATGCGCGCCCGCGCCCTGGAGATGGCCGCGGCGCACGGGCCCCGGCAGGTGGAGTTCACCCGGCGGCTGCTCACCGACCCGGCTCCGGTGCGCGTCTGGGTGCGGCGGCTGTTCGAGGACTGCGACCGGGCGTTCTTCGCGGACACCTGGCAGCGCGTCCGGGTCCAGCTGGTCGCCGACGCCCGGCACAAGACCGATCTGCTGCACCGCAAGGGCATCGCGGCGGCGATGACCGCGGTGTCCAGCGCACTCGGCGTCGACGAGGCGTCCACCCTGATCAGCGCCGACAAGCTGAACGAGGGCCGCACCAGCGCGGTCGGCCCCGGGCTCACCCTCGTCCCGTCCGCCTTCGGCTGGCCCCACCTCAACCTGCTGCACGCACCGGGCTGGCGCCCGGTCATCCACTACCCCGTGCACCAGCCGGAGCTGCCCTCCCCCGCCTCCGTCGAGCTGCTCCAGCTGCGCATGGAGGCGCTGGCCCACCCGGTGCGGATGCGGCTCTGCCGCCACCTCGCCCGCTCCGCGCACACCACCGGCCAGCTCGCCGACACCCACGGCCTCACGGCGCCCGAGGTCTCCCGGCACCTCGCGGTGCTGAAGAAGGCGGGCCTGGTCACCACCCGGCGGCGCGGCCGGTACGTACTGCACCAGCTGGACCTGACCTCGGTGGCCCGGCTGGGCAGCGACTTCCTGGAGACCATCCTGCGCTGAGCCGGGGACCGACCGCCGTCAGTGCGCGCCGCCCCCGGCCCGGACCAGGCCCGTCTCGTACGCGAGGACCACGACCTGCACCCGGTCGCGCAGCTCCAGCTTGGTGAGGATGCGGCCCACATGCGTCTTCACCGTCGCCTCGGAGAGCACCAGGCGCGCCGCGATCTCGCCGTTCGACAGGCCCTGGGCGACCAGCAGCATCACCTCGCGCTCGCGTTCGGTGAGCCGGGCCACGTCCTTGTGCTGCGGCTCGCTCGGGCCGCCCGGCAGCATCGGGGAGAAGCGGTCCAGCAGCCGCCGGGTGGTCGACGGGGCGACGACCGCGTCGCCGCTGTGCACGGAACGGATCGCGGCGAGCAGCTCGGCGGGCGGCACGTCCTTGAGCATGAAGCCGCTGGCCCCGGCCTTCAGCCCGGAGAAGGCGTACTCGTCGAGGTCGAAGGTGGTCAGGATGAGCACCTTGGGCGCGTCCGGGCGCTCGCAGATGCGCCGGGTGGCCTCGACGCCGTCCAGCTTCGGCATCCGTACGTCCATCAGCACCACGTCGACCTCGGTGGAGCGGAGGTTCTCGATGGCCTCCGCGCCGTCGCCGGCCTCGGCCACGACCTCCATGTCCGGCTGGGCGGCGAGCACCATCCGGAAGCCGGTACGCAGCAGCGCCTGGTCGTCGACGAGCATCACGCGGATCGCCATGAGGGGTTCTGTCTCCTGTTGTCCGATGTCCGAACGCCCGGGGGTTCCCGCACGTGTGCCGGGCTTCAGGCCTGCTTGAGCGGCAGCAGCGCGCTGATCCGGAAACCGCCGCCCGGGCGCGGCCCGGCGTCCAGCGTGCCGCCGACCATGCCGACCCGCTCCCGCATGCCGATCATCCCGTGCCCCGCGCCGTCCGCGCCGCCGTCCTCGTACAGTTCGTGCGCCGCGCCCCGCCCGTCGTCCTCGACCAGCAGCCCGAGCCCGTCGTCGAAGTAGACCAGACGCACGCTGGCCCCGGCGTCCGGGCCGCCGTGCTTGCGGGTGTTGGTCAGGGCCTCCTGCACGATCCGGTACGCGGTCAGCTCGACCCCGCTCGGCAGCGGGCGCGGGGTGCCCTCGACCTTGAAGTCGACCGGCAGGCCGGTCCGGCGGACCTGCTCGATCAGTTCCTCGATCTGCTCCACGTCGGGCTGCGGAACGTACTCCCCGCTCTCCGGAACGTCGCCGGTGCGCAGCACCCCGAGCAGCCTGCGCATCTCCGCGAGCGCCTGGCGACCGGTGCTGGAGATGGTATCCAGGGCCTGCTTGGCCTGGTCCGGCGCCGCGTCCATGACGTAGGCGGCGCCGTCGGCCTGCACCACCATCACCGACACGTTGTGCGCGACCACGTCGTGCAGCTCCCGGGCGATCCGGGCCCGCTCCGCCGCCACCGCGACCTTCGACTGCGCCTCGCGCTCCCGCTCCAGCCGGGCGGCCCGCTCCTCCAGCTGCCTGAAGTAGGCCCGCCGGGTCCGCATCGAGTCGCCGAGCACCCAGGCGAGCACGAACGGCACCGTCAGGACGACGACGATGAAGGCTTCCTGGGCCCAGCCGGCGGACGGCATGTCCGCCGGCCACCGCAGCTTGGACAGGGTCGCCGCGCTCAGACTGCACACCAGCGCCAGCCGGGAGGCCCAGCGCTTCCCGACCGTGGCCACGGTGAAGACGACGACCAGCATCGCGAAGTTCATGGCACCGGGCTCCACCCCGGTGGCCATCTGCGCCAGCCCCATCGCGATGGCGAGCAGCAGCATCTTCTCCGGCATGCGCCGGCGCAGCGCGACCACGGCGCAGTAGCCGAGCATGATCGGGACGGCGGCGACGCGCTCCCGCGTGCTCCCCCCGACTCCCACCATGGACAGACCGGAGAGCCCGAGGAGGACGACGGCCCAGAAGACGTCGACGCCCAGCGGGTGTCTGCGGAGGAAGTCGTAGAGGCGCTGCACGTAACCCAGCGTAGGGAAGTGCACGGGGCGCGTGGGTCAGCCGAAGGGCCGATCCGGTTTCCGGGACCGTACTCCCCAAGGTGGAGACTTGGCCCCGTGACGGATGAGTGGCGTGGGTGGCAGGAGGCGGCCGAGGCCGCGCTGTACGGGGACGGGGGGTTCTACCGGAGCCCCGAGGGGCCCGCGGGCCACTTCCGTACCTCGGTGCACGCCTCCCCGCTCTTCGCCGCCGCCGTGGCCCGGCTGCTGGTCGCGACGGCCCGGGAGCTGGGCACCGACCGGGTCGATCTGGTGGATCTGGGGGCGGGCCGGGGCGAGCTGTTGACGGGGGTGCTGGCCGCGCTGCCCGCCGAGGGCGGCGACGGGCTCGCCGTACGGGCCCGCGCGGTGGAGCTGGCGGACCGGCCACCCGGCCTCGATCCCCGGATCGAGTGGTGCGCGCGGCTGCCGCGGCACACGTACGGGCTGCTGTTCGCCAACGAGTGGCTGGACAACGTCCCGGTCCGGGTCGCCGAGACCGACGCGGACGGCGTCGACCGGTACGTCCTGGTCCGGGCGCGGGACGGGGCCCAGCGCCCGGGGGCGCCGGTGCGCGGGGCGGACGCGGAGTGGCTGCGCCGCTGGTGGCCCTCGGCCGGGCCGGGGAGCCGGGCGGAGATCGGCCGCCCCAGGGACGCCGCCTGGGCGCGGGCGGTGGCCACGCTGACCGGGGGGCTCGCGGTGGCGGTGGACTACGCCCACTTCCGGGGGACGCGGCCGCCCTTCGGCACCCTGACCGGCTTCCGGGCGGGCCGGGAGGTGCGGCCGGTGCCGGACGGGAGCTGCGACCTCACCTCGCACGTGGCGCTGGACGCCTGTGCGGCGGCGGGCGCGGCGGCGGCCGGTGCGGAGCCCGAGCTGCTGACCCAGCGCGAGGCGCTGCACCGCCTCGGTGTGCGCGGCGGGCGCCCGCCGCTGGCGCAGGCCTCGGCCGACCCGGCCGGCTACGTACGGGCGCTGGCCTCGGCGGGCGAGGCCGCGGAGCTGACGGCCCGGGGCGGCCTCGGCGATTTCGGCTGGCTGATGCAGCGGCCGGTGCGGAACGGGGGTCCGGACCCCGGCCCCGGCGCGTTCACGCGATACTGACCGCATGACGGAGACGACGGTCGGCATCGGCGGCGCGGCGGAGAGCACGGACATGGTGCTCAACATCGGCCCCCAGCACCCCTCCACGCACGGCGTGCTCCGGCTTCGGATCGTGCTGGACGGCGAGCGGGTGCTGAGCGCGGAGCCGGTCGTCGGCTACATGCACCGCGGCGCGGAGAAGCTGTTCGAGGCCCGCGACTACCGGCAGATCGTGATGCTCGCCAACCGCCACGACTGGCTGTCGGCGTTCTCCAACGAGCTGGGCGTCGTGATGGCCGTGGAGCGCATGCTCGGCATGGAGGTCCCCGAGCGCGCGGTGTGGACCCGTACGCTGCTCGCCGAGCTGAACCGGGTGCTGAACCACCTGATGTTCCTCGGTTCGTACCCGCTCGAACTCGGCGGGATCACCCCGGTCTTCCACGCCTTCCGGGAGCGCGAGGAGCTCCAGGCCGTGATGGAGGAGATCTCCGGCGGCCGGATGCACTACATGTTCAACCGGGTCGGCGGCCTGAAGGAGGACCTCCCGGCGGGCTGGACCGGCCGGGTCCGGGACGCCATCACCTCGGTCCGCTCCCGGATGGACGTCTACGACGACCTGGTGCTCGGCAACGAGATCTTCCGGGGCCGCACCCGCGGCGTGGGCGTGCTCGGCGCCGACGCGGTGCACGCGTACGGGGTGTCCGGGCCGATCGCCCGCGCCTCGGGCGTCGACTTCGACCTGCGGCGCGACGAGCCCTACCTCGCGTACGCGGAGCTCCGGGACACCCTGAAGGTGGTCACCCGGACCGAGGGCGACTGCCTGGCCCGCTTCGAGTGCCTGTTGGAGCAGACGCACAACGCGCTGGACCTCGCGGACGCCTGCCTGGACCGGCTGACCGCGCTGGCGCCCGGCCCGGTCAACCAGCGGCTGCCCAAGGTCCTGAAGGCCCCCGAGGGCCACACCTACGCCTGGACCGAGAACCCGCTCGGCATCAACGGCTACTACCTGGTCTCCAAGGGCGAGAAGACCCCGTACCGGCTGAAGCTCCGCTCGGCCTCGTACAACAACATCCAGGCGCTCACCGAGCTGCTGCCGGGCACGCTGGTCGCCGACATGGTGGCGATCCTGGGCTCGCTCTTCTTCGTCGTCGGCGACATCGACAAGTAGCGCCGGCGCCCGCCCGGGCGGCCCGGGCCGGCGCCGCGCGCGTCCGGTCCGGGCGTCGGCTACGAGATCGCGCTGCGCAGCTCCACCACGTCGAGCTGCTCGGTCTCGTCGTGCGCGGTCAGGTCGATGACCTTGCCGACGGCCCCTTTCGCGGTCTTGTCCGTGCGGTGCGCGGCCAGCGCCTCCTCGCCCACCACGTCGGCGAGGTCCTCGTCCTGCACGGACTCGATCGCGGCGCGCGCCTTCTGCGTCTGCGTACCGAAGAAGTCGAAACTGCCCTGCGGCACCGGCTGGCGGCGCGGCTGTGCGTACGGGGCGACGGCCGCCGCGGGACGGGCCGCGGGGAGCGCGGCGGACTGCCGGGCCGGCGGCAGCGGGGCGGACTGTCTGGCCGGCGGCAGCGGGGCCGGGGGGCGCAGGTGGCGCGCGGCGGTGTGGTCCTCGTCCGCGGCGGGCACTGCCGGGAGCGCGGCGGCCTCGTCGCGCCGGGCCTGCTCGGCGGTGCGGCGGGCCTCCTGGAGCGCGGCGTTGCGGGAGAGGTCCTGGAGCGCCTGGGCGGCCCGGAGATAGGCGCCCGGCGTCGGTGTGCTGGACGCGGCGGCCAGCTCGCGGGGCGTGGCGGCCAGTTCGCGGGGCGCGGTGGCGGCCTCCAGCGCGAGCTGCCTGCGGCCCTCCAGGGCACTGGCCCGGCCGGTCTCGGCCTTGGCGTACCGGCGCAGCAGCGCGGCGTGCTCCCCGCGCAGGTTGGCGAGCTCCACGCGCTTGCGGCGCAGCTTCGTCTCCAGCCGGGCGCGCAGCTCCCGCGACTCCTCCAGGTCGGACTCCAGCTCGGCGATCCGCTCCTCGGCCCGCCACTCGTCGCCCGCCCGGGCCCGGGTCAGCTCGGCGACGCGGCGGCCGGCCTCCTGGTCCCAGCTGCGCATCAGATACGCGCCGGCCCCGGCGGCCACCGCCGTGACGGCCACCAGACCGCGCAGGACCAGGGGCTCGGCGAGCAGCCAGGAACCGGCGGCACAGACGACCGATACTCCGACGACCGCCGATGGCGGAAGGATTCTGTGCAGAGGTGGCGAATGGCGATGGCGTCCACGTGGCATGGCCTGAAATTTACCGTGTGTGCGGGGCACTTGGGGGGCCGCCCGCCAATCTGTTCCCTGCCGGTTACCTGACGGCCCCTTTTCCCCGCGTTTTCTACTTCGCGACGAGTCCCTTCGACCGCAGATAGTCCCCGGCCACATCGGCGGGCTTTGCGCGCTCGGCGTCGACCTTGCGGTTCAGTTCCGCGAGATCCTCGGTGGTGAGGGCCTTGGTGAGCTTGCCGAGCGCTGCGGCGATCTCCGGGGAACCGGCATCCTTCGCATTGACGACCGGCAGGACGTTGTCGGCGTTCTGGAGCTTCTTGTCGTCCTTCAGGAACACCAGGTCATAGCTGTCCAGGACGGCGTCCGTGGTGGTGGTGAGGACCAGTTGGTCCTTGCCGTCCTTGACCGCCTGCTTGGACTGCGGAGTACCGACTCCCTTGGGGTCGATTCCGGTGACGTCGATGCCGTACGTCTTCTTCAGTCCGGGTGCGCAGAAGGGCCGCACCTCGCACTCGTCGCCCGCCGCGATCTTCACCGGGACCTTGGCGCGGCCGAGGTCGGAAAGGGTCGTGAGCTTGTTCTTCGCGGCGAATTCCCTGGTCACCGCGAAGGCGTTCTGGTCGACCGCCGCACCGGCCGGCAGGACCTTCAGTCCGCGCGGGGCGGCGAGCTTCTCCAGGGCCGCGACGGTGGCCGCCGTGTCGCCCGATGCGACCGGCGCCTTCTCGGCCTTCTTCGCGCCGTTCACCTTGGCATTGAGGAATTCCGCGATCGTCGCCGCGTATTCGGGAACGACGTCGATCTCGCCCTTCTCCAGGGACGGCTCGTACAGCTCCCGGTTGGCCACGGTGGTGACCGAGGTGCCGTATCCGGCGTCGGCCAGGACCTGCGCGTACAGCTCCGCGAGGACCTTGGACTCGGTGAAGGAGGCGGCGCCGACGACCAGCGAGCCCTTCTTGCCGGAGCCGGCGTCCGCGGACGCCGGGCCCCCCTTCTCCTTCTCCAGGCTGTCGCCGCCGCAGGCGGCGAGCGAACCGGCCAGCGCGGCCATGCCGATGACCGCGCCGGCTATGCGCGAGGACTTGCTCATTGTTGTTCTCCGTCCACAGCAACAGGGTGATGGGGGAATCCGCGTAGCGGGGTCCGGGCGGCCTCGTGCCGCACCCGCGTCCGTACCGTCGTCATGCCGTCCGGCGGCGGCGCAGCGGCGACAGCAGCCGGTCCAGACCCACCAGCACCGCCTCCACCAGCAGCGCGAGCACGGCGACCAGCACGGCCCCCGCGACCACCTGCGGGGTGTTGTAGGTGTTGAACCCGGCGGTGATGATCCGGCCGAGGCCGCCCTGGCCGACCATCGCGGCGATCGTGGCCGTGGCGACCACCTGGACCGCGGCGGACCGCAGCCCGGTCATCACCATCGGGTAGGCCAGCGGCAGCTCGACCCGGAGGAAGAGCTGACGCCCGGACATGCCCATGCCGCGCGCCGCCTCCGTCACCGCCCGGTCGACCTCCGTCATCCCGACGTAGGCGTTGGTCAGCAACGGCGGAACCGCGAACAGCACCAGCGCGATCACCGTCGGTACGTATCCGGCGTTGCGCAGCGGCGAGACCATGAAGAGGGCCAGCACCGCGAAGACCGGCACCGCCCGCCCCACGTTGGAGAGGTTGACGGCCAGCGCCCCGCCCTTCCCGATGTGGCCCAGATACAGGGCGACGGGCAGCGCGACCGCGCACGCCAGGGCGAGCGCGACACCGCTCACGTACAGATGCTCGGCGAGCCGGTGGGCCGCGCCGCTCTCCCCCGACCAGTTGGCCCCGGTGGTGAGCCAGGTCCAGGCCTCGGCCAGAACTCCCATGGTTTCAGACCGCCTTCGCCGCGGTGTCCGCCGCCGCGGGCGCGGGGCGTATTCGGGTCCAGGGGGTCAGCAGCCGCTGCGCGCCGAGCAGCAGCAGATCCGCGACGACCGCGAGCAGGACGCACAGCACCGAGGCGGTGAGCACCTGGGCCTTGAAGAAGCTGGGCAGCGCGTCACCGATGAGATTGCCGAGCCCGCCCCGGCCGACGATCGAACCGACGGTGGTCAGCGCGATCGTGGACACCGTGGCGATCCGCACCCCGGCCATCACCGCGGGCATGGCCAGCGGCAGTTCGACCTCCCAGAGCAGCCGCACCGGCCCGTATCCCATGCCTCTCGCCGCCTCCTTCGCCTCCCCGGGGACGGCTTCGAGGCCCGCCAGGATGTTCCGCACGAGGACGGTCAGCGAATAGAGCACGAGTCCGGTGACCACCAGCGCCGCGGAGAGCCCGAAGAAGGGCAGCAGCAGCGAGAACAGGGCGAGCGAGGGCACTGTGTAGAGCACCGTCGTCAGCCCGAGCACCGGGGCTGCGAAATGGCGGCCGCGCCGCGCCAGGAGCGCCAGCGGGAAGGCCACCAGGAGCCCGATCACCACCGAGACCACGGTGATCCACACGTGCTGGACCGTCGCGTCGGTCAACTCCTGGCTGCGGGAACGGAGATACTCCGCGCAGATCCAGTCGTTCGTCACCAGGCAGTTCTCTGCCGCGGCCATCCGCCCCACCCCCCGTCGGCGCTTCGTACGTATGTCTGGCGACCCTATCCTCGACCACTGACAATCGCCGGAGCCGTTGTATTTCAGCAACACGTCCTTCACAGAACTCGCGCCACAATGGGGAACCATGATCCGTTTCGAGCACGTCACCAAGCGGTACGCGGACGGCACCACCGCCGTCGACGGCCTTTCCTTCGAGGTCGCCGAGGGTGAACTGGTCACGCTCGTCGGACCGTCCGGGTGCGGCAAGACCACGACCATGAAGATGGTGAACCGGCTGATCGAACCGACCGAGGGCCGGATATTCGTCGACGGGGACGACATATCCGCCATCGACCCCGTCCGCCTGCGCCGCCGTATCGGATATGTGATCCAGCAGGTGGGGCTCTTCCCGCACCGCACGATCCTGGAGAACACCGCGACCGTCCCGCATCTCCTGGGCTGGAAAAAGGGAAAGGGAAGGCAACGCGCGGCCGAACTCCTCGACCTCGTCGGACTTGATCCTTCCGTTTATGGCGACCGCTATCCGGAACAGCTCTCCGGCGGCCAGCGCCAACGCGTCGGCGTGGCCCGGGCCCTGGCCGCCGACCCGCCGGTCCTGCTGATGGACGAGCCGTTCGGCGCGGTCGACCCGGTCGTACGGGAACGACTGCAGAACGAATTCCTGAAGCTCCAGGAACAGGTCCGCAAAACCGTCCTGTTCGTCACCCACGACATCGAGGAAGCCGTCCGGCTCGGTGACCGGATCGCCGTCTACGGGCAAGGCGCCATCGAGCAGTTCGACACCCCCGCCACCGTGCTCGGCGCCCCCGCCACCCGTTACGTCGCGGATTTCGTCGGCGCCGACCGCGGCCTGAAGCGGCTCTCCGTGACCCCCGTCGAGGAGAGCGACCTCGACCAGCCCCCGGTCGTCCACCTCGACGACTCCCTGGCCCGGGCCACCGGACGCCTCCGGGCCGAGGGCGCCCGCTGGGCCGTCGTCCTGGACGGCGAGGACCAGCTGCACGGCTGGCTCCCGGCCGACGCCGCCGATGCCGCCGACGCCTCCGGGACCGTACGCGCGCACGCCCGCCGGATGGAGGCGTGGCTGCCGCTCGGCGCCCCGCTCAAGCAGGCGTTCTCCACCATGCTCCAGCACGACGCGGGCTGGATCGCCGTGATCGACGCGCAGAGCACCGGCCGCTTCCTCGGCGTCCTCACCCCGGCCCGGCTGCACGAGGCGCTGCGCCGTTCGATCGACGCGGACGCCCAGGACCTCCCGCGCGCCGAGGTGACGGTCGAGACCGTGGAACGCGCCACCCGCTGAGCCGGCCCCCGCCCGTACCGCGGACGGTCAGTTCTCGCTGAGGCGGCTGCTCAGCCAGTCCAGCGCCGAGGGGATCTCCCGCCGCCAGGTGTTGAAGTTGTGCCCGCCGCTGTCGAGCACGATCGACGACACCTGGGCGGGCGCCTTCACCTTGGCGATGAACCGCCGCGTGCTGTTGTAGTTGCCCTCCCCGTGCCGGGAGGTGGTGACGAGGAAGGACGAGTCGGGCTGCGGCCGGTTGTCCAGCGTCCACATCAGGTCCGCCCGGTTCCGCGCGTCCTGGTCGCCCTGGAAGAGGTCGCCCGTCGTCGGGTCCTCGGCCGCCTTGTAGTACGCGGAGAGCCCGGCGCTCGCGATGAACCGGTCCGGGTGGTGCAGCCCGATCTTCAGCGCGCAGTAGCCGCCGGTCGAATTGCCGATGATGCCCCAGTTCCGGGCGAGTTTGCCGACCCGGTACGACTCCGAGACCGCCTGCGGCACGTCCTCGGCCAGAAAGGTCTCGGTCTGCGGCCCGTCCTTGATGTCCACGCACTCGGTGTCCCGCGGCGGCGCGACCGTCGGCCGCAGCATCACCAGGATCATCGGCTGCGCCCGCCCGGCTTTCACCCGTTCGTGTGCGGTCCGCGGGTACGCGAGACCCTTCAGGAGGTTCTCCGCGACCCCCGGATAACCGGTGAGGACCTCGACCGCGGGGAACTTCCGACGGGCGAACGCCGGCTGGAAGTACTCCGGCGGCAGATACACGTACGCCGAGCTCTCGATCCCCGACCGCTTGCCCGCGACCACCACCTTGTCGATCCGGCCGCTCGCCTCGGGCCGCCGCGCGCCCGGCACCTCCGGCCGCTGCTCCCCGACCCGGACGATGTTCTTCGAGGCCAGCGCGGCCGCCGCATGGTCCGTGACCACGCCCAGGTCCTGCTTGCGGCCGAACAGGTCGGCCCACGACCCGTAGAAGAGGAAGGAGTTGTTCGCCACCAGGGCCACCGTGACGAAGACGGCCACCTGGGTGGCCAGCAGCAGCCCGACCCTGCCGGACACCGCGGACACGCTGCGACGGGACAGCCGGGGCCAGAGCCAGATCGTGGCGACGAAGAACACCACGGCCAGCACGATGGCCAGAACCAGAAGCGTCTTACTGGTAAGACCCATGGATGGTGAACTTTCTTGTCTGGAAATTTCCGTCCGGCGGTGAACCCGCGGCGCGGAAGCCTCGTCCTACAGGTCGCACATCGTCCTGAGGCATATGTCCGAAGGACTCAAAATCTCTCGCGGAACCACGGGAAGCGATGTCTGTCACGCTAGATGGGGATAAATCGGGATCGGTTCCGAGTCCCGTAAGCAAGTTCGTACGCGGCCCCCGCCCCGAAACCGTACCGACCCTGGTGGGTACCGCCTGCACCGTCGTCGGCCTGATCGACGTCGCCGCGGGCGTCTTCCCCCGCTTCCGGCACAGCCGGATGCACACCCTCGCGGAGGTGCTGCCCGGCGCCCTCGGGCCGTTCGCCGCCGCGCTCTCGCTGAGCGCCGGGGTCCTGCTCCTGCTCCTCGCCCACGGCCTCAAGCGGCGCAAGCGGCGGGCCTGGCGGGCCGCCGTCCTGCTCCTCCCGGCCGGCGCGCTGGCGCAGTTCACGTACCGTCACTCGGTCGTCGGCGCCCTGGTCTCGCTGGCGCTGTGCATGCTGCTGGTCCGCCACCGGAGCGAGTTCGCCGCGCTCCCCGACCCCCGCAGCCGCTGGCGCGCGCTCGCCAACTTCGTGCTGCTCGGCGCCGGTTCGCTCGCCCTCGGGCTCGCCGTGGTCAGCGCGCACCCCGGCCGGGTGGTGGGCGACCCCAGCATCGCCGACCGCCTCCAGCACGTCCTGTACGGGATGCTCGGCATCGAGGGCCCCGTCCGCTACACCGGCGACACCTCCTGGACCGTGGCCTACTCCCTCGGCGCCCTCGGCCTGCTGACCGCCGTCACCACCGTCTACTTCGCCTTCCGCCCCGAGCACCCGGCCGCCCGCCTCACCGAGGACGACGAGGTCCGGCTGCGCGCCCTGCTGGAGAAGCACGGCGGCCGCGACTCGCTCGGCCACTTCGCCCTCCGCCGCGACAAGGGCGTCGTCTTCTCCCCCAGCGGCAAGGCCGCCGTCTGCTACCGGGTGGTGTCCGGGGTGATGCTCGCCAGCGGTGACCCGATCGGCGACGTGGAGGCCTGGCCCGGCGCCATCGAGCGCTTCATGGACGAGGCCCGGGCCCACTCCTGGACCCCCGCGGTGATGGGGTGCAGCGAGACCGGCGGCGAGGTCTGGACCCGCGAGACCGGACTCGATGCCCTGGAGCTCGGCGACGAGGCGGTGGTGGACGTCGCGGATTTCTCGCTCGCCGGGCGCCCGATGCGCAACGTACGCCAGATGGTGAAGCGCATTGAACGGCTCGGCTACGAGACCAGGGTCCGGCGCGTCCGCGACATCGGCGAGGACGAGCTCGCCCGCATCCGCCGCGCCGCCGACGACTGGCGCGGCACCGACCACGAGCGCGGCTTCTCCATGGCGCTCGGCCGGCTCGGAGACCCGGCCGACGCCGACTGCGTCATCGCCACCGCCCACAAGGCCGACGAACCCGGCGCCGACTCCCCGTACGGCGATCTGAAGGCCGTGCTCCACTTCGTCCCCTGGGGCACCGACGGCATGTCGCTCGACCTGATGCGCCGCGACCGCTCCGCCGACCCGGGCATGAACGAGCTGCTGATCGTCGCCGCCCTCCAGGCCGCCCCCGGCCTCGCGGTCGAGCGCGTCTCGCTGAACTTCGCGATGTTCCGCTCGGCCCTCGCCCGGGGCGAGAAGCTGGGCGCCGGGCCGGTGCTGCGGACCTGGCGCGGACTGCTGATCTTCCTCTCGCGCTGGTTCCAGATCGAGTCGCTGTACAAGTTCAACGCCAAGTTCCGGCCCCGCTGGGAGCCCCGCTTCGTCGTCTACCGCAACGCCGGGGACCTGCCCCGGATCTCCTTCGCCGCCATGCAGGCGGAGGGCTTCGTGAACTTCTCCCTCCCCCGCCCCTTCGCCCGCCGCTTCCCCGCCCCCGTCCCCCGCCCCTGCGCCCACGCCCCCGCGCCGGGCCCGGAGCAGCACGCGCACGCGGCATAGTCCCTCTCCGCACGGGCCTACGCTGGACACATGAGTACGTTGCGTGGACGAGGCACGGTCCAGGGCCTGCCGGAGTGGGACCGCTGCGCGGTCATGGGTGTCGTGAACGTGACCCCGGACTCCTTCTCCGACGGAGGCCGCTGGTTCGACACCACGGCCGCGGTCAAACACGGCCTCGACCTGGTCGCCCAGGGCGCCGACCTGATCGACGTCGGCGGCGAGTCGACCCGCCCCGGCGCCACCCGGGTGGACGCCGAGGAGGAGCTGCGGCGGGTGATCCCGGTGGTCCGGGGCCTGGCCGCCGAAGGGGTCACGGTCTCCGTCGACACCATGCGGGCCCGGGTCGCCGAGCAGGCGGTCACGGCGGGCGCCGCCCTGGTCAACGACGTGAGCGGCGGCCTCGCCGACCCCGACATGATCCCGGTCGTCGCCGCGGCCGGGGCCCCCTTCGTCGTGATGCACTGGCGCGGCTTCAGCGAGTCCATGAACAGCCGCGCGGTGTACCGGGACGTGGTGGCCGAGGTCGTGGCGGAGCTGCGCGAGCGGATGGACGCCGTGGTCGCGGGCGGTGTCGCCCCGGAACGCATCGTGATCGACCCCGGCCTCGGCTTCGCCAAGGAGGCCGCCCACGACCTCGCCCTGATCGCCCGCCTCGACGCGCTGCGCGCCCTGGGCCGCCCCCTGCTGGTCGCCGCCTCCCGCAAGCGCTTCCTCGGCCACGTACTGGCCGGTGAGGGCACCGTGCCCCCGCCCGCCCGCGAGCGCGACGCCGCCACCGCGGCCGTCTCCGCGCTCTCCGCCCACGCCGGCGCCTGGGCCGTCCGGGTCCACGAGGTGCGGGCCACCGCGGACGCCGTACGGGTCGCCCGCGCCGTCGAGGGAGCCGCGTGAGCACCGGCCGTGACGAGCACGCGGAGGCCGCCGCCGACATCGCGGCGGTCGAGCGGGCCAACACCACCTTCTACGAGGCGATGGAGCGCGGCGACTACGAGGAGCTCTCCGGGCTCTGGCTGCCGGGCGAGGACCTCACCGTCTCCTGCGTCCACCCGGGCTGGCCGGTGCTCAGCGGCCGCGGCGAGGTGCTGCGCAGCTACGCGCTGATCATGGCGAACACCGACTACATCCAGTTCTTCCTGACCGATGTCGGGATCTCGATGACCGGCGACACCGCCCTGGTGACCTGCACGGAGAACATCCTCAGCGGCGGCCCCGCGGAGGACGGCAACGCGCTCGGCCCGCTGGTCGGCCAACTCGTCGTGGCCACCAATGTGTTCCGGCGCACACCGGACGGCTGGAAGCTCTGGTCCCACCACGGCTCGCCCGTACTGACCGAAAACGGCGAGGAAGGGGACGAAGAGCCCTCCTCCTGACCCGGTCGCCGGGCGGTCACGGCCCGGAAAGGGGTTGGAACCGGGAAGCGCGGGTATACGCGGCTACCAGTCTCCGTGGAGCCGCTTCCCAGGACCCACGGGCGAGCACTGTCGGTGCTCGCAGGTAAATTCGAAAGTGGGCACCTCGCCGTCCGCACGCGGCCCCGTGTCTTACGACCAACGACAGCAGGAGTGATTCGCGTGGATCGTGTCGCGCTGCGCGGCCTCAAGGCCCGTGGGCACCATGGCGTCTTCCCCAAGGAGCGGGAGGAGGGCCAGACGTTCATCGTCGACCTGGTGCTCGGCCTCGACACCCGCCCCGCCGCGGCCTCCGACGACCTGACGAAGACCGTCCACTACGGCGTCGTCGCGGAAGAGGTCGTCGAGGTGGTGCGGGGCGAGCCCGTCGACCTGATCGAGACGCTCGCGGACCGTATCGCCCGTACGTGCCTCAAGCACGAAGGCGTCGAGGAGGTGGAGGTCGTGGTGCACAAGCCGGACGCGCCGATCACCGTCCCCTTCGACGACGTCACCATCACCATCACCCGGAGCCGAGTATGACCTCGTTTTCCACCGACGGGCAGAGCGACCCGACCGTCCAGCCGGTACCCGCCTCCGTGGTCGAGCAGGTGGACGCGGCGGACATCACCCTCTCCAACCCCAAGCGTGCCGTGATCTCCCTCGGCTCCAACCTCGGCAACCGCCTGGACACCCTCCAGGGCGCCATCGACGCCCTGGAGGACACCCCCGGCCTGCGGGTCAAGGCGGTCTCCCCGGTGTACGAGACGGAGCCCTGGGGCGTCGCGCCCGGCTCCCAGCCCTCGTACTTCAACGCGGTGATCCTGGTGAAGACGACGCTGCCCCCGTCCTCCCTGTTGGAGCGCGGCCAGGCCGTCGAGGAGGCCTTCGACCGGGTCCGCGAGGAGCGCTGGGGCCCGCGCACCATCGACGTCGACATCGTGGCGTACGCGGACGTCGTCTCCGACGACCCCGTGCTCACCCTCCCCCACCCCAGGGCCCGCGAGCGGGCCTTCGTCCTCGTCCCGTGGCTGGATGTCGACCCCGAGGCCGAGCTCCCCGGCGCCGGGCCAGTGGCCCCGCTGCTGGACGCGATCGGCCGGGACGGCGTACTGCCCCGGCCCGATCTGGAACTCCGGCTGCCCGAGTAGTCGTTAGGTTCGACGCAAAAGGCCCGTACGGAACGACGGAACGGGCCACGGGCGACACGGCCGCACGGGCGGCGAAGGGCGGATCACGTGGTGAAGCAACTCAGGCTCGGTGTACTGGCCGGCCTTTTCGCCGCGGCCGGGGTGCTCTCCTGGGGCGGCGCCCGCCTCTGGAACTCCCTGGGCAGCCTGCCGAGCGTGCCCCTCGCCGCGCCGATCGTGCTCGCGGTGATCGCGGTCGTCCTCCTGGCGACGGCGTTCTCCATCCGTTCCCGGCTGCGCGCCCAGCGCGAGCGCCGGCCGGGAGCCAAGGGCATCGAACCGCTGATGGCGGCCCGGGCGGTGGTCTTCGGCCAGGCCAGCGCCCTGGTCGTCGCCCTGGTCTCCGGGATGTACGGCGGCACCGGCGTCTTCCTGCTCGGCCACCTCGACCAGCCCGCCCGCCGCGAGCAGGCGATCTACGCCGGCTTCGCGGTCCTCGCGGGCATCGCGGTGATCGCCGCGGCCCTCTGGCTGGAACGCATCTGCAAGCTCCCCGACGACGAGTCCGGGAACAGCGACTCGGCGGCCGCGTAGGACCGGCGCCTGATCACCACGCCTGACGGGCCAGGTGCCCGTTCACCAGAAAGGTCGGATACGGGTCCAGCCGGTATCCGTAGAAGGTGAACGGTTTGCCCTCGGCACGGCGAGGACGAACATCGATGACCTCGACCCAGGCCGGTTCCACCGGGTGCAGGGGGTGCTGTTCGGGTCGGAAGGTCCCACGGGCCGCCCAGTTGTCGACGACGACGAGATGGGACGCGAGCCCCCGCGGCCTAGGGGTGAACCTCGCGCCGATGATCTGGGCCAGTTCGGCCAGGAAGCCGACGTTCGCACTCACAAGGACCCTGCCTGACCAGTGCTTGCTCCGGCAGCCGTCACCGTCCGCGTATCCGTCCAGGAAGCCGTCGAAGACCTCCTTGTCACGCAGCACCACGCGGGGGAACTTCTGGCGCATATGATGCGCGTCGCCTCCGGTGTACTGACGCAGGGCATCCGCGAGGTACGAGGAGACCACTCGCACCCGGAAGCCCGGCACCTGCCGCCCCAGATAGCCGGAGGGACGCGTCACCGCTTCCAGCCGGGCGGGCAGCCCCGTCACGGCCCGCAGGCTCCGGGCGTACTTGTCCGCGAACACCTCGTCGTTCACGACGAGTGAGACGTAGTTCCTGCCCACCGTGCCGTCGGAGCACGTGGCGCCGACGAGGTATCCGAACTCGTACCCGGGCCGGAGCGGCAGCCTCTTCCGGCACAACTTCCTGGCATGCGTCCAGGACAGCACCGTCTCGGCCGCGTCCCGTGCGTGTACCCAGCCGTCCGGCGTACTCAGCAACTGATCCGGGGAAACTGTGAACACCGCATGGCTGGTCACCACGTCCACGACCTCCCGCGCCTTGGCGACCGTCACGCCCACGACGGTCGTCCGGACCGTACGGGTCGCGTCCAGCGTCCAGAGCCGGGAGCCGGCCCGTACATTCCG
>NZ_JBHJQP010000167.1:0-17317 GCF_042262625.1 Streptomyces sp. NPDC056347
GGGCCGTTGTCACCAGGTGGCTATCCGAGTCAGACACAGGCAGGCGTCCACGGCTGCGCCTTACCCGAAGATCAGACGTACACGCTGAGTCACTGTTCGGCGTCTGCGGCACTTTTCGTGTGACTCCGGAGGGTGCCGGATTGGCTTTCCCGCGTCTGCGGGGTGCAGGATTCGCGCAGAGCAACCGCCGCCACTCGTCACACATTTGACGACGCGGTGGATCTCTTCGCCGGGGGAGGAGGTGTTACCCCTGGGGATGATCATTCGTGGTCTTGCACGGCAAAGGGGAGCCCCGATGCCGTACCCGAGCTTTGGCGGCGTGGGTGCGGCGGAGGACTCCCCGGAGCCACCTCAAGAGCACATCCGGACGAGAGAAATCACGAGACATGAATCCTGAAGCAACATCGCGAAACGGTACAGCAATGCGACCCGAGCCCCGCTTTGCCCGGGTGGTTCAGTGGACTCCCCCGCTTGTGGCGCTGATGGCCATGGCTGTCATCTGCCTGCTGGCCGTCCTTGGCCAGGCAGAGCAGATTCCCTCGGTGGCCTTGTTCGGTGGTGCCGTGTTCGCGGGCGGCACCATCGTGAGCGTGACGGTGAACGTCCGCCGCTGACAACCAGGTCAAGCCGCTGTACCTGATGAGCTGCGCGCTTGTAGAGCAGTGGACACACCCAGTGCCCTGCCCCAGCAGGTTGAGGGGCAGGGCACTGGGTGTGCAGGCTGATTCAGCCGAGCCAGACGATGTTCAGAACCGTCAGGCGGCGCAGCGGCCGGTTCACCCAGTAGGTGAGGGAGAGCTGGCCGACGGACGCGTAGCGCACGTCCTCGCCCTCGAGGTCCTCCGCGTTCCACTGCCGAAAGCCCCACGGGTCCGCGGCGGCAGCGCCCAGGACGTCCCACACGGTGTCTTCGACGTGCTCGGGCAGCGTGTCGAGGACCTTCGCGGCCGGAGTGGAGAAGCGGACCGCGTATGGCTGTCCGCTCACCGGTGCTTTCGCCTTCCCCGCAGCTCCGCCATGTCGATGGCCTCACTGTCGTCGTAGCCGGAGGCGACGAACGCATCGACGGCCGGGGCGTGGGCGAGTCGGCCCTGCCAGTCCTGGAGGACCTTGTACAGCCCGCCGAGGGAGAACGTCCGGCGGGACTCCTCCAAGGCGGTCGCCCACTCCTGCTCGAAGGCCGGCACCCACTGCGCGGCGCGCCGGTCGGCGCGCAGCTGGCGGAGCAGTTCGGCCGGAGCTCCCGGCGCGGGGGCGTACGGCGTGACGGGGGCGTGGTCGGGCTGCGCGCTCATCTGGTCCTCCCGGCGGGTCGTCACCTCACCGTACGCGCGCCGGGTGGCCGTGGATGCGGTCATGGGCGGATCCCCTCCTACCGGGGCAGGGCGCGGGCGACGGCCTGGGCGTGCTCGCGCAGCGGGAGGTCCTGCTTGTCCCAGGTGGCCGCCAGGTAGTTGAGGAGTTCGGCCGTCGCCCGTTCCGCGTCGCTCGGGTCGCTGATCAGCAGCCGGTCGGCGGCGTGGGCGATGTCGGCGGCCGGGGTGGCGTGCTCCTGGTCGTTGACGGGGCGGTAGCCGGCGGTCAGCGTGAGGGTGTACTCGTTGCCGGTGCGGGTGAGCGCGGTGATGGTGTTGAGGTTGAGCGGCCCGAAGGACGGCTGTTCGAGGGCGGCACGGATGAAGTGCCGGTGGTTGCCGATCGCGGCGACCACGGCGTCCCAGGCGTAGGCCACCCGCTCAGCGTCGGGGTCCGGCTCCACGGCGGCAAGCGACAGCTCGAAGCCGGTGCCGTCGGCATCGCGGAACCAGACCGTCTCGTCACCGGGCGCGGCCGGGGCGACGAAGGTGATGTGCGGGCTGGAGCGCAGCGCGTCGGCGATGCGGACAGCGTCGTGGTCGGCATCGAGTAAAGGGCTCTTGTCGCGGTCGATGGCTGCGGGTTCAGTGGGCATGCGCGCGTCTTCTTTCAGTGAGTGTTCGGGGTGGTTCACTGCCTGGGCTTCTTCGCGGGAAAGGCGCGGCCGCACACGTGCATGTCGGGCGTGCCCCAGCCGCAGAATCCGCCGTACGGGATGTCGTCGGCGGTGAGCGGGATCAGACCGGCCCAGCTCTCGCCGTGCTCCCGGCACAGCAGCACACCGCCCAGGTCAGGGTGCCGGTAGGCGACGACGTGGGACCGGGATCGTCCGGGGCTCTGGTCGGGCTCAGGCACGGGGGCGCTCCGGGCGATCGGGGCCGGCGGAGGAAGGCTGTTCGATGATGTGGCCATACCCGAACTGCGGTCGGGTGGTGTAGCGGAAGCCGGTCAGGATCGTGCCGAGGGCGGTGTTCATCGCCGCGCGGACGGTTTCGTAGCGGACGACGGCCTCGTCGTCGGTCCGGTCGGCTTCGACCATGTCGAGCGCCTGGCGGTCGAGGCGGGCGTTGGGCAGCCAGTCCACGACGACCTGGGCGTCGTCGTCGAGGTAGACCACGACGCCGCCCTGGTCCTCGTCGGTGAGCGGTTGGGGCGGAGCGACGTGCAGGCCGGCGGTGGCCAGGTCGAGCCGTACCTGTTCAAGGAGCAGCTCGGGGGCGAGAGGGGGAAGTTCATCGGCCAGGTCGAGGAGGGTGGCCGCTTCCTCCTCCTGGCGCTGGTAGTCGTCGGCGGCCCGACGGTTCGCCGCCCACTCGGATTCGTTCTGCGGGTCCGGATACGGGTAATTGATGCTCGCCATAGAAGGCTCCGAATTTAGTAATCGAGATCCAGGTAGTCGATGTTCTTCATTTCGACTTCGTGGAGGTCTCCTGCGCGGCGTCCGCCGTCCTGAAAATACACTTCCCTGAATCCCTCGGCGATGATTTCACGCAACTTCTGGTCGCTGGACCCTTCGTCTCGGGCGTCGAACAGGCGGCGCGCGTAGGCCGCGGGGAGGTGGACGGTCAGCCGGCGCATCCGCGGTTCGTCGGTCGATCCTCCGGCGGCCTTGTAGCCGAAGGACGCCCGGGTCTCCACGGTGATCCCGCCGCTGCTGGCCGCCTGCTTCCGCCGGCGTCGGCGCACCTGGGGCTGCCAGCGGGAGCGGACGGCACCGTCGATCTTCTTGGCGATGTGCTTGGGCGGGTTCTTGCGGGCGCCGCGCCGGTAGCGGTTGACGGAGTCGGCGGTGATGCCGAGCTCCTGGGCGACGGCCTTGGAGGTGCCCAGTTGCTTGAGCAGGTAGTTGATCTGGGCTTTGAGGGTCTTGGGCGGCTGGCGGGTGAACGCTTCCCGTTCGGCGCGCTCGATGGCGTTCTCGATCTCTCGCACGGTCTACTCCCCTTCGTCCAGCTCTGCGTTGCCGCCCTTGATGAGGCTGGCGGGGTTGTGGCCCTTCTCCATCACGTCGACCGCCCACATCATCGACTGGACGCCTTCCAGCTTCGCCAGGCCGGGGGTCGGCCCGAGGCGGAATCCGCCCGGCTGCGGCTTGCCGCTGGCGGCGTACGGCAGGAAGTCGAGCGGGCTGGCGCCGGGGCTCGGGTAGACGACGCAGTCGGAGAGCACCGCGAGCGGGTAGAGGCCCGTCAGCTTCACCATGTTGGCGAGCTTGCGGTGCATGTTGACCCGAGCCTTGCTGATGACGGCGGCGCGGATGTCGGGGCGCCAGGTGGGGCGCTGCATGCCGGGCCACGGGTCGCCGGGCTTGTGGTTCTTGCCCTGCGGGTTCTCGAACAGCTTGCCGATGCCGCCCTTGATGGTGCCCTTGATCGCGGCGAGCACGGCGGTCAAAGCGGGGTCGACGTCCTTGTGCCGGGCCATTGCCCCGAGGAACTCCGGGTCGGTCAGGTCCTTGGTGACGCCCATGTCGGCGAGGGTGTCGACGTAGGCGGTCTTGAGCCGGTCGTGCCAGGGGTCGAGGTACGCGCCGGTCTCGCGGCGCAGGTACGCCTCCAGGATCTCGACGTTGTAGCCGAGCTCCTGGGCGTAGGCGACGGTGTGCGTCTGGTACCAGGCCGGGCCGGTCGGGTGCTCGCCGGACGGGGTGAACGGTGAGGGCAGGCGTGGGTCGATCTCTACGTGGGACAGGTCGACCAGCCAGGAGCCGGGGATCTTCGGGTTGAACTTCGGGGCGTGGAAGTGGTCGGGGGCGCTGAGGCCGACGACCAGGCGGGCCGCGGCGGCGAGGAAGGCGGTGTTGAGGTCGAGGCCGATCGCGTAGGGCAGGGTGCACTCCTCATCGCTGAGGAGCTCCACCGGGCGCACCCAGTTGTACGCCTCTTCGTGGAGGAAGCCGCCGTCCCAGCCGGAGTGGAAGACGGCCGGGTGTTCGGGCTGGCCCTCCGGCGGTGCCGGGTCCATCGCCTCGGTGCCGAGCGAGCCGGGGTTGGGGCCGCTCACCCAGTTGCCGGTCTCCTCGTCGCGTACCGGGCGGGTCGGCGGGCGCAGTGCGGTCATCAGCTCCAGGCCGGAGACGGCGGTGCTGCCGCGCGGGGTGGCCACCCGCTGGGCGTAGATGCCCAGGACCCGGGCGATGTCGGCCGGTTCCATGTCCGTGACGCCGGGCCAGGAGCGCTCATCGAGTGCGTCCCAGGGCAGGATCGCGAGCTGCACGCACTGGCGCTGGGCGCCTTGTGCTTTGCGGTAGATGCGGGCCCACGGCCCGAATCCCCTTTGGGTGAGCTGCCACTTGGCCTTGATGATCTGCTTGACGACCGGGTGGTCCTCCTCCAGGCGCAGCCCGCGGCGGTCCTCCAGGCGCTCGGGGAGCCCGAACTTCGCGGCCGCGGCCGCCGTGAGGACGATCAGCGGGTCGGAGTCCTTGCCGTTGCGGTGGAGCTTCGGCGCGCCGAGGCCGGCCTCGCGCAGCGTCCACTCCACCAGCTCCACGACCGTGGTCGCCGGGCAGTCCAGCACGATCCCGTCGACGCCGTACGCGGAGCCGTCGGCGTCCAGCACGGCGAGCGGGCCGTGCGGGAAGCGCGGGTCGACCGCAGGCGCGGCGGCCCTCTTCGCGGCTGGGCGCCGCGAAGATGTTGCCGGGCGTCCGGCCGCGGCCGCGGCCGGGCGGGCGGGTCGTGCGGGGGCGGCCGGAGCGGCGGGAGCGGCGGGAGCCTCCACGGGGCCGGCGGGCCGCTGCTGGCCCTCCGTCGGCTCCGCGGGCGTTGCTGTCCGCTCGGGCGTCATCGGCTTCGCTGTCCCGGCCAGTGCCACCTGCTTCTGCTGCGACGCCCATTGCCCTGTCGGGATGGGCTGGCTCTGCGGCGGGTACTTCTTTGCCCAGCCCTCCAGGAGCCGCTGGTACGCCGCCAGGCGTGCGCCGGTCGGTTCGCTGCGGCCGTTCTCCCAGTTCTTGATGCTCTGCGTCGACTTCAGCTTCAGGGCCTGTGCGAGGCGTGCCTGCGTGATGCCGGCGGCCTCGCGCAGGCGGGCGCGTTCCGCCGGGGGCGGGAGCTGGGGCTCTTCGTCCAGCAGGGCGTCGATGGACGCGAACAGTTCCTCTTCGGATGCCATGTCGGTACCTCCAGCCTGAACAGTAGCAGGTTTTATCTCAATCTTTCACTCGAACATTTAACCCTTTCGGATACCCTGTTAGGGTGGTGGCAACAGGGCATGGAAACCATGAACAGCCGCTCAGAGAGGGCCAGTTGGAAGCACACGTCGCCTCGGCGGTACTGAGCGAGGAAGAGCACGAGGACGTACTGCACCGGCTGATCCTTCCGGCAGCGACCAAGAGGGCCGTGCGGCAGGACCGGCCGGTGGTGGTGGTCGTCGGCGGCCCGCCCGGGGCGGGGAAGACGGCGGTCGCCGACCTGGTCCAGGCGGCCCTGGATCGCCGGGGCGGCGCCGTGCGGATCGGCCGCGATCTCTACAAGGCGGCCCACCGCCACTACCCCGCCCTCCTTGAGGCGGACACGCGTACCGCTGGCGCCGGGGTCCGCCCGGACACGAGCCGCTGGCAGGCCGAGGTCGAGGAGCATGTCCGGGCGCGCGGGTTCGACGCGGTGGTCGAGTCCGCGCTCGCCGCCCCGGACGAGGCCCGCGCCCTGGCGGCCGCGTACCGGCGCTCGGGCTACCGGATCGAGGTCGTGGCGGTCGCGACCGCCGAGGCCCTGGCCCAGCTCGGCGTCCTGGGCCGCTTCCTCACCGACGGGTTCCGGTACGTGTCGTGGGAGAACCAGGACACGTGCACGGCCGGGATGCTGCGGACACTCGCGGTGATCGAGGCGGAGCTCCTCGCGGACCGGGTGGGCGTGGTGCGGCGGGGAATGGAGCCGCTGTACGACAACGAAGTCACCCGCGAAGGCGTCTGGTCCCGGCCGTCGGCAGCGGCCAGGGTGACCAGAACGGAGCATCTGCGCCCGTGGTCCGCGCCGCAGACCCGCAGCTTCCGTCGGGACCTGACACGCGCGGAGGTCCTGGTTCACGACGAGCGGCTGCCAGAGGATGCGAGGCTGGCGGTGTCGCGGGACGCGGAGCGGGCTGCTGCCGCCGCCGAGCCGGTGCGCCGGATCGCGCAGCCGCTGCCCGGTCCGCCCGGAACCGGCTACCACCGCCTCAACAGGGCCGAGCACCGGTGGATCTTCGACGAGCTCATCGCCCCGGCCCACCTGCGGCGCGCGTCGTCCCGCCCGGACCCGGTCGTCGTCTACGTGGTCGGGGAGCCGGGTGCCGGGCAGCTGACGGCGGGCCGGGTGATCCGGCAGGCGATGCGCCAGCGCCCCGTACGGATCGAGCCGGACCGCCTGCGCGGCGCGCACCCGGACCACTTCCAGCTCGTCACCGACAGCCCCCGCACCGCCGACGAACTGGTCCGTCCCGACGCGGAGGCGTGGCAGGCCGAGGCCGAGGCATACGTTCGCGAGCGGCGCGGCGACGTCACCATCGAGGCCAACTACCTCACAGTCGACGACTTCCGTCTCAGCGCGGCCCGGTTCGCGCGGGCCCGCTACCGGATCGAGGTGGTCGCCCTCGCGGGCCGGGCGGCCGACACCCGGCAGAGCACGGTCATCCGGCACGCCCGCGCCATGAACCTCGGCGTCATGACCGCGCTGGCGACCCCGGCGGTGCACGACCGTGCCTGCCGGGCGGCCGCCGGGATCGTGGCGGCCGCGGCCGCCGACCCGGATATCGCCGCCGTCACCGTGCTCGACGCCGACCTGCGGGCGCTCGGCCGCGACCATGCGGCACCGTGGACGCTGACCGCCGAGCGCCTGCGCCCCTACACCGGGCAGGAGGCCGCCCGCTTCCACTCCGTCCAGCGGGCCCTGCGCCGGGTGCTGCCGAGGATGCGCGAGGAACTGGGCGGCATCGCGGCTCAGGCCCGGCCGCTGATGCCCGCCCGCTGGCAGGTCCGGCCGGTGCCCGCCCGGCCCCTGCTGCTCAGGACTCCGTTAGCTCCTTGAGGCGGGCGGCGTACAGGCGGGCGATCTGCACGGTCTCGTCCGCGTCGGCGTCCTCCAGCCGGTCCAGGTCATCGACGGCCCGGTCCCGGCCGGTGCGCCACGCGGCGACCCGGTCCGGATCGACCCCGCCGGTCCGGATCGACCCCGCCGGTCCGGGCTTCGAAGAGGCGGGCCTCGTACCAGCTGAGGACCCGCGCGGCACGGTGCGGGCGGGTATGAGTGCCCAGCGGCGGGTCGGAGGCTGGGGTAGGGGTCACGGGCGTCCAGCCCACTCCTCCGCGTTCAAGTCGGACTTTCTCCCGTTTTCAGACCCATCCGCGCTCGCGTGCCAGCAGAGCAGCCTGAAACCGGTTCGAGGCCCCCAACAGCTGCATGATCGACGCCACGTGTTTGCGGTAGGTGCGGACTGCGATGCCAAGCTCCCTGGCCCCGATCTCATCCTTTTCTGCTGTGCAGAGGGAATGCAGAATTTCACGTTGCAGAGCGTTTGCTAGGCCATTTTCCGTCTCACCCACGTCGTCCGTTGCGGGCAGGTCGTGCGCTGTCTGCCACATGCGTTCGAAGAGCGAGACCAGCGCGGCAACCAGTCCCGGGTCTCGGGTTAGAATCGCTCCTTTAGTTGTGTGCGCCGGATCGATTGGAGTTAGTGCGGCAGCCCGGTCACAGATAATGAGGCGCTCAATTGGCTCGTAAGAGATCCTGATTTTTGCTCCCTTCGAGGTAAGTTCGCGCAGGTAATCCATCGTGTTTGGGTCTTCGAGCGCCTGAGCGCCCATGAGGGTGCGCATGTGGACGTTACGGCGCAAGATACGGCTGTCCATGAGGCGTGCGTGACTTATGCTTTCCTCGCTCAGGACACCAACAGGGCTCGTCGTAAGACTCTCTGTTCGGGTGAAGAAGGTTAGCTCGTCGATGGCTGCTCGCACTGAGGCCATTCCTTTGATGTGTCGTGTGGTGCCAGCAGTGTGGAGAGGTTGAGAGCTAGCCCCTAGGGACTTTTCGTGTTCTCCAAGCAGTGAGTCAACGATGCCGCTGCTGGATACCTCGTCTTCCATCTGGTCCCGGAGCCCGCTCACTCTGCTTTCCACGAGCGCCTCCACAGCCTTTGCTGGTGACACGGGAGCGAGGAGTCCGCCCGGAGTTTCAGTTGCTAGGCCCAGTTCAATGAGCCGGCGGTGGGCATCCTGCGGATCCAGTGCAGCGTCGCCTTGCACGTCCTCTTCCAGGTGGCGAGTTAGATCCGCTTGGCTGAACCCTCCCCGGCGTAACAGGAGTCTGTAGGTCTCTTCGTCATCGGGCCCAACGCCCAGGAACCTCAAGTTCGCCAAAGCCACTGCCCCCCTACCCCCTTGCGCATATGCCACAGGCGTACCCCAGCGTGCTAGGAACCTTGTCACCTTACGGGGCAGTAGCACCGACATGGAATGGGACGTGACCGCAGCACGCACCTAATGTCCGAATTGTAAATTATGAACTTTTCGCCCTTGTATCACCTTAAATTCTGTCGAGCAGCGTCAGGCGCTTGGTCACAAACTGACTGTGCTTGCGTGCAGTAAGTGGCACCGAGAGGGTGCAGGAAGCTGAGTACTTGGCCTATCGATTGCCGGGTCGATCCAGGACAGAATTTACCTCAGAAGGAAGCACCCGAGCATCATGCGAAACTGAGGATAAGTAATATGCGAAGAGAAGATCTCGCCCCTGCTAAGCTCACCCGGATGGCAATTCGTATTTCCATCGTCTCGGTAGCCGGTGCAGCCGCTCTTGTGCTCCTCGGAGCTGGCGTCACGCAGGCGACGGAGACTGACTGGCCCGCACCCGTGTCTACAACCGCTGAGGATGTAAACGACTGGGGGTAAACCCCAAAAATAGCCTCGCCTGGTGACTTTAGGAAACCATCATATCCACCACGTATCGATTGCGGATTGGCGGACCAGTCGGGGCTGCACCCGAGACTGCCGCAGTACGGCTGATTGCCAGCCTTCCTCTTCAGTGGAAAGCAGTCTTGATCAGCTATACCGACGCCACCGTCGTCATTGACATTATGCCGCCAAGCGGTGTTCACCCCGACGATTTGTCAGAGGTCGTGGATTTCGTCTTAGCTATGCCAGCGCTCCACGGATGGGTTCGCGTCGGAAAAATTGGCCTTTACCTAGATGGTGCTTGCTGAGTAAATCGCATCCATGTGCCGAAGACGCATCCTTGAGGTCGGCATCAGCACAAGTACCATTGCACAGGCATCGAAAAGCATCGCTGGGGGAGATATGGAAGTCGCGACAGGCGGGAAGAGCCTCATACTCGGTTGTGCATCTACAGGCGCCAAGTTCACGCCTGGGAACCACCGTGCCACAGGTAACGCGCTCCTGGATCAGATTAGCAGCGGCACTACAATCAAGAACTCTCAGCTTGCCTTGATTGCCGAGGCCGAAGCTCTGTACGGCATGGGATGCCGCTACTACCACTACCACGCGAGAAACCCTCACACGCACGAGCAGTCAACCAGCAACGATATCTACCAGCAGATCAGCCGGCCACTGCAGCGTCGCTGCAAGGAGATGTTGCTCAGCTTCGGAGCGAGCCGTAACGGCCCCGAAGTGCGAGAAAGCATTCAGCGTTTCGGCGAATGGGAGCGAATCAGCCAGAGCAGTCTTCCTCTGCATCTCGGCGGAGCCCACTTCGTCACAGTTCAAGCTGCCGTGGAACTGCAGTTGATGTGCGAGGCAGAACGTCAGTACGGAGACCTCGACCTCGACTTAATCGACAGCGAAAGCTTCTGTAAGATCGTCGCTGAGTACCGACCATCCGATCGGCTCACCACGACCAGCCTCGAAACGTACTCCACGAGCAATGGGGCGGACTATGGCCGGACCTCGCCCCTTATCCAGTTCGAGGTGTATCGAAGTGCGGTGAAGGCCCGCCAGCGGCTTGGTCTCTTCCATGAAGTGGAATGGGTGCAGTTCCCACGCAGTTACGCAATGACCCGATATGCGGTGGAGCACCCGAAGATCCGGCTCGGTGGAAGCGGCCAGTTGAACATCACCCTTCTGTTCGGATTCTCGCCGCGCTTGCCTTATCCCAAGAGCTACGGCGAGTTCAAAAAGGTGGTGGATGCTGCTCGTAAACTCGAGTACGACCTTGCTGCGCCTGGCATCAAGAAGCGCCACGTGACCATCACCGTGGGCGCCGCTGTGCTGCCTGAGCAGGCCGGCCAGCACATAACTCGCCTGGATGTGGGGGCCTTGAGCGGCCATCCGGCGTGTGCGCTGCGGCGCCTGGCGACCTATGCCGCGCAGCCGGATAGCGGCGTCGATGTACTCCGCTTCGGTATGGAGGACACGCCGTACGCCGTAGACGTACAGGGAAACCTGCGTCTGGCAGACAACGCCGACCTCGCCGAGATTGTGATCAATGAGATCACTATGAACGGTGCGCGGGTCGAAACGGATCACGATGTCATCTTCGACCGGATGGGGTTGAACTGGGTTCGTCAGAACCTGTTCTTCGAAGAGCGTCAGCGTCCCCTCGGGCAGCCGAATCTCTCTTCCGACATCTCGCTGCAGACCGTCTGATTCGAATTCTCGCATTTCGATCAACTAAAGGGAGGGATCTCTATTAACGTCTATCAAGGGGTCTGCTTTGACCTTTTTTCGACGCTGGTACACCGGACGCCGGGCAATCCATTCTTTCGTGACGTCGCGAAAGACTTGGGGCTCAATCTCGACTCCTGGAAGTCGTCCTACGACAAACTCCACGACGAGACCATGGAAGGGGTCGTCCCGGGAATAGTCGAGCGCATATCTCTATCTGCGAAATCGACAGGAGTTAATCTCTCATCAGATGCCATACGTGCGGTGGTGGAGCGCCACTTCCCCAGCATGGTGGCCGGCTTCGAAGTCGATTCGCAGTCGGTGCCACTCCTCAAGCACCTACGTGACCAGGGATTCGCTCTTGCCCTGGTATCGAACGCCTCCGACCATGCGGAATGGATCTTCGACCGCCTCGGGCTGGGTGAGTACTTCGATGTCACGGTGTTCTCTCACCGAGTGAGGCGACTCAAGCCGCACCCGGACATCTACCTTCGTGCCACCGACCAACTCGGGGTTTCCGGCACCTCCTGCGCCTTCGTCGGCGACGGACAGCATCACGAACTCGGCGGAGCCAGGCGGGTGGGAATGACGAGCATCCTCATCGACCGGCACCTGTCACACACCGAATCGGCTCGAGGCGAGGCAGACATCGTCGTCGACGACCTGGCCGAGATTCCGGACGTTCTCGACAAGCTGAGTGCCGAACGGCGCGCTCGGCTTACGAACCAGAACTAGAAGGGGCACAACGACATGACTGCTGACCAGCTGCGGGTCATCGACGGCTGCTACGTGACGGATTCGTCCGGCTGTCACCGCTATGACTTCTGGAATGAGCAGGCGCTCTTCGACGGGAACCCGCACACCGGTTGGGGCTCGCTCAGCCGCAACGAACCACACGTCGAGTATCTCGACATCGACCTCGGCAGCATTCGAGTCCCTGTCAAGATCCGGCTGCAGCGCCGCGCCGTGCCCGTGATCCGCACGGGCTTCCCCGGCACCGTGCGAGTGGTCGCCTACCCCGAGCAGGGCGGCGAGAAGACGATTCTGGAGGCGGACGGCATCTCTGTTGCGGCCGGGGAATGGTTTGAGGCCGACCTAGAGCCCATCGCGACCCGAAAGATCCGCGTGGAGACCGACGGAGTCGAGATCCGTCCCAGCGGCAAGTTCTTCACTCAGATCATGCAGATGCAGTTCCTCGAGGCCTGAGCTGCCCTGCCGGCGCTCAAAAACAGCACCTGTAGAACCCACTTCTCAGAAGGGCAATGATCCATGCGTATTCGATCCATCACGGTGCCGACAGAACCCTGCCACGACTCGGTGGCCCGCAAGCTGGGGCTGTGGTCAAGCGAACACATGCAGGCTGCTGCCTGGCGCCTCAACCCCGGCCAGGACATTTCGGCGCGCATGCACCCGCAGGCAGACGGGCTGATTGTGGTCCTCGAGGGCCAGGGCGAGTTCCAGACCTTCGACACCGAAGAGCCCGAAGCAGCCGGCTCCTACGTGCCGTCGGCACACTACCCCCTAGACGCGCCGCCGAAGCGGCCGCTGCCCGAGCCGAACCGCTACGAGGTCGGCCCCGGAACTATTAGTCTCGCGCCGGCCGGCCTCTACTACGGCCTGGTCAACACCGGCGACGAGCAGCTGGTCGCGGTGTCGGTCACCGCCTCGGACACCAGTGGTACCGCCTGGACGGTCCGTGGCTGACATGGCGGCGCTGACCAGCACAGACACGAGTCGGCCGCCTGGCCCCTCTCACGACGTCGAGTCCGATGCCTGGGTACTCGAAACGCTGCGACGTTACGAGCCCGCCACGATGCACACACAGCACCCAGTCGTATGGGAACGTGCCAGCGGCAGCCGTGTCTTTGCTAAGGACGGCCGGTACTGGATCGACTGGACCAGTGGCATTCTGACTGCCAACGTCGGACACGCACGCACCGAAGTAGTCGACGCGATCACCAGTCAGGCACAGCAGGGCCTGCTTCACGCCTACATGTTCCCCACCCGTGTGCGGGCTCGTACCGTGCGAGCACTGTCAGAGCTCTCCGGCTTCGCGCAGTCGGTCCTGTACACGACGGGCGCCGAGGCAGTCGAAGGCGCACTGAAGATCTCTAGTCGGTATGCGATGGCGCGCAGCGCTACACAACCTCGCACGCGCCCCAGGGTGATCGTTACGTTCCATGGCTCCTTCCACGGCCGGACTCTCGGAGCCCAGCTTGCCGGCGGACTGCCGGCACAGCGGGACTGGGCGCCTGCCCTGGACGACATCTTCGTCCGTGTGCCGTATCCGGCGCGGGGGGAGGTATGGAGCACACAGGACATCGAGAAGGCGCTGCTTGAAGTGGGAGCTCGTCCCGAAGACGTCAGTTGCGTGATGGGCGAGATCTATCAAGGGTCCACCCTGCGCCAGATCGATCCTCTGTCCGCTCAGTCCCTACGCGAGTGGTGCAGCCAGTACGGGGCGCTGCTCATCTTCGACGAGATCCAGTCAGGCTTCGGCCGCACCGGTGCGCTCTTCGCATACGAGCACATCGGGGTGCGACCGGATTTGCTGCTGGTGGCCAAGGGGCTCTCCGGCTCGTTGCCCATCTCGGCCGTCCTGATCGGTGACCCGGAGTTCACACGAGATGTCCGGCCGGGTGAGCTGACCAGCACGCACAGCGGTAACCCCATCTCGCTCGCGGCGGCAGAGGCCAACCTTGCGCTCTTCGCCGACGGCACCCTTGTGGCCGAAGCTGCGCGCCGTGGGAAGCAGCTGACTGACGGGCTCGCGGACTGGGTATCCCTCCTGCCGGGGCGCCGCCGAATCATAGGCACGATGGGCATGATCGCTGGTGTTGCGTGCACCAACGAGGACGGCACGCTCGACCCGCAGTCCTCCCAGCGACTGGCGGCGGAGTGCATCGAGCGCGGACTCCTGGTGTGTGTTCCCTCCACGATGGGCGGCGCCATGCTCAAGATCATGCCGCCGGTCACGACTTCTGCGGAAGAGATGGCCGAGGCACTGGCCAGGTTCGCCGCGGCCGCCGATGCCGTCCAACTCGGCTGACGCCAAGATCTCCCCTGCCGATTCCAAGAAAGGGCATGTGACCCCGTGGGTGCAGCCGCAAAGCAGCCAGCAGTTATCGTCTTCAGCGACCTGTCGAAGATCGGACCGTCCCTGACCGAGCTGCGCAAGCGCGGTCTAGGAGTTCTGGCCATCTCCCAGAGGCAGGGATCGGCCATGGTGCAGAAGGGCATCGAGCTTCTCGGCACGCCGAACGGCCCTTTCGCCGACCTCACCGACGTCAGTCTGCGTGACTACCAGGACATCAGCGGCATAGCCGACCAGGTATCTGTGTGGGCGCAGGAGCACGACGTACGCGGAGTGCTCGTCAACGCCGAGGTGTACGTGGATGCCGGCCAGATTGTCGCCGACATGCTCGGCTTGCCCAATCCCGGATGGCGCGCGTCGACAGTCTGCCGAAACAAGCTTCTGCAGCGCCGCTACCTGCGCCAGTGGAGCCCCGTCTCCGTGCTCGTAACAGCGCCTGAGGGCGGTTTCGAGGACACCGGCGAGGCGGCGGAGCTGGCGAAGACATACGCCGGCCCCTTCCCGGCGGCGATCAAGCCGCTCGACCGCGAATCCAGCATCGGGGTCCGGGTCGTGGAAAACACGGACGCGCTCATCGATGCCGTTGCCGAGTTGGAGCCCGGCAGCCGTTTGCTCATAGAGGAGCGAGTGCAAGGCCGCGAGTACAACGTCGACACGCTGGTCAGCAAAGGTCGTCCCATCGTTACCCTGCTGACCCAGAAGGGCACCAACGAGGACTCGACCGAGTTCTTCGTGGAGCTGATCCACACTACCCCGCCCAACAACCTGGACGAGCGCGAGAAGGACCTGATCGTCGACGCGCAGCTGGGAGTGGTGAAGCGGCTGGGGTTCGAGAACGGCTACGCCCACGCGGAGTACCGCATCACCGACGACGGCCGGGTGGCCCTGATGGAGATCGCTGCGCGGGCGCCGGGGGACGGGTGCCTGCACCTCTACCACTTGGCCACCGGCAAGCCGATCGAGCCGGCGCTCATCGACATTGCTCTGGGGCAGGACACGCAGTATCCCGCTGTGTTCCCTCGCCGAGGGAGGCAGGTCTACTTCGAGCACACACCTGGCGTTCTGCGCGATGTGAAGGTCGACGGCCTCGACGGCATCACCCCGCGGTGGCTGGCGGACACAACCGGCTTGTGGCCGGAGCTGAAGGCGGTCGAGCCGAACGCACCTGCCACGGTGCATGAGCTGTTCTCGATCAAGCCGCGCGGTTTCGAGCTGGAGCCTCTCACGGAGTCATCGAACCGCTCGGTCACCGCCATCTTCGACGCGCCGGTCGACAACGACATCGACGCTCAGGAAGCACGAGTTCGCCGAGCCGTCACCATCGTGACGGAGCCTAGGTAGCACTGATCTCTCGCCGGCGGCAGGCTCCGCCGCCGGCTCGCAATCACCTGGGGGTCTGCCCAGTACGTCACTTCGGGTTTTGACCACGCTTCAGCGGAACCGCGGCCCACGAGCCCCTTCGCGATGAGAGGCGCCCCGCCCCAGGGCAGCTGCGGTAGCCATGGCCGTCATTGACGGTCTTGCGTTACTCCACCTAGCAAAGCGGAGCTTCGGCCATTGTGGCCCCCGCTCTCTGCCATCTTTTGGGACAGACAGGAAACGCTCCATGCCACTTACCGAAAGGGACGACGGTTGGCGGCGGCTGATCGATGCCGCTGAACTGACCCGATTCGTTACCGAGGCTCTACGCGCCGCAGGGGCCCGTCAGAGCGACGCCGAGGTTACCGCGGAGGTTCTGGTCGCAGCAGATCTGGGTGGCGTCGAAAGCCACGGGGTCGCTCGCCTGCGGCGCTACGTCGAAGGACTCCGGAACGGAGACATTAACCCGCACGCCGTTCCTGAGACCGTGTCGGAGAGGGGCAGCGTCTGTGTGCTGGACGCGCACAACGGGCTGGGCCAGCCTGCCCTTCGTGAGGCAGTCGACATCGCGGTATCCCGAGCCCAGCAATTCGGGACATCCACAGTGATGGTCCGGCGATCCAACCACATGGGCATCGCCGGCTGGTTCGCCGAGCGCGCCGCCAGGGCGGGAATGCTCGCACTGGTCTCCACGAACGCGGTCCCGCAGGTGGCACCCATGGGAACCAACGAACCCATGTTCGGTACTAATCCGCTCTGCTACGCGGTGCCGACCACTACCAGCACTCTCTGCTTCGACGGTGCCACCAGCACCGTCTCACGCGGCAAACTTGAGCAGCTGGACCGTCTGGGCGAGCCAATGCTGAAGGGCTGGGCGCTGGGGCCCGACGGTCAGAACACCACCGATATCCCCGAAACCGTACAGGGACTCATCCATCGCAAGGGCTACGCCCTTCTCCCACTCGGCGGCGGTGACAAGAACTACGGCGGACACAAGGGGTCTGCCATGTCTCTGCTTGTCGAGTTGCTGTGCGGTCCACTGGCCGGCGCCCAATGGAGCCGCCACACCTATCAGAACGGCGAAGGTGGACTCGGTCACTTCGTGTTCTGCCTCAACCTTGGCGCGCTCGGCGACGCTGACACCATCCGCGCCAGAGTCGATGAGTTGGCGCAGGAGGTCAGGGCCGGCGCCCCAACCGACAACCATGCTCCCGTGCGCATCCCCGGTGAGCGGCGGCACCGGGTCACCGATATGCGGAGGGAAGGCGGCATTCCCGTCCTGCAATCCGTCGTGACCGACCTCGATGAGATAGCCGCGTTCGTCGGTATCAGCCGAGTTTCCGCTCTGACCTACGACGCCTGACCTTTTCCCTTACCCACTGCTCTTCCAGGAGGATCCCAATGAAGTACCAGCGGCTCGACCACACCGTCCTGACCGTCAACGACATCGACGCCACTGTCGACTTCTATAGCCGGGTCCTGGGCATGGAGGTCGTTACCTTCAGCATGCTCGTCAACGATCGCAAGGCCCTTCGTTTCGGCGACACGAAGATCAACTTGCACGAAGTCGGAAAGGAGATAGCGCCCCACGCCGAGAACCCCGGCCCTGGCACCGAGCACCTCTGCTTCATCGTGTCGGACCCCATCGACGAGGTCATCGCGCACCTCGAAGCTGAGAACGCCGTAATCGAGTCCGGCCCCGTCGAGCGCATCGGCGTCCTTGGCCCGATCAACAGCGTGTACATCCGTGACCCGGACGGTAACCTCCTCGAGCTCAGCAACCACATCGAACGCTGACCGGCTCCGGAGCAGGGCCTGTGGTGCGCGACGCTCACCCACGCGTCGCGCGCCCCCAGCCCCCGACCCCCCCCCCCCGCGCCCCCCGGCCCCCCCCCCGCCCCCAAAGGGTTTAATGG
>NZ_JBHJQP010000168.1:0-17260 GCF_042262625.1 Streptomyces sp. NPDC056347
GTCGGGCCCGTTTTCGGCCGGGCGCCCGGGTCGGCCGTTGACCCCTTCCACGGGCGCACGGGCCACCGGGGCGGGCAGGATCGTGTCCATGCTGTGGTCCGATCCGGAGAACAAGCCCCCCAAGGAACTGCGCGACGCCCAGGACATGATGCGCCGCGCGGGGCTGCTGCTCGCGCTGGCGATGGTGGTCGGGATGTTCGTGGCCGGTCTGCGCTGAGTGCCCGGCCCGTACGGGACCGGGCCGGGCCGGGCGGCTCTTCTACGATGGCCCGTATGACTGATCAGCGCCGTCTCGTGCTCGCCTCCGCCTCCCCCGCCCGCCTCGGACTGCTGCGGCAGGCCGGTTTCGCGCCCGAGGTGATCGTGAGCGGGGTGGACGAGGACGCGCTGAGCGCCCCGACCCCGGCCGAGCTGGCGCTGGTGCTCGCCGAGGCCAAGGCCGCCGCGGTGGCGGGCCGGCCGGAGGCGGCGGGCGCCCTGGTCGTCGGCTGCGACTCGGTGCTGGAACTGGACGGCGAGGCGCTCGGCAAGCCCGCCGACGCCGAGGAGGCCACGGCCCGCTGGAAGTCCATGCGCGGCCGGGCCGGGGTGCTGCGCACCGGCCACAGCGTGACCGACACCGCGACCGGGCGCACCGCCTCCGCGACCGCCTCCACCACCGTCCGCTTCGGCGAACCCACCGACGCCGAGATCGCCGCCTACGTGGCCACCGGCGAGCCGCTCCACGTGGCGGGCGCCTTCACCCTGGACGGCCGCTCGGCCCCGTTCGTCGACGCCATCGAGGGCGACCACGGCAACGTCATCGGGCTCTCGCTGCCGCTGCTGCGCCGGCTCCTGGGCGAGCTGGGCATCTCCGTCACCGACCTCTGGGTCTGAGGCCTCCGGGTCCGGGGCGCGGGCCCCGGACCTCCGCCCCCTCGTCAGACCGCCGCCGGGGTGTTCGTCCCGGCGGCTTCGGCGGGCTTGTCGGCGGCGCCGGTCCCGTACGCCACCAGGGTCAGCACGATCAGCCCCAGCACCACCATCAGACAGGCGAAGGCCGCCCAGCCGACCAGCCCGACCGTCAGCGCGCCCAGCACCCCGTGCACCACGGCGCAGAGGATCAGCACGACCCGGGCGAACCGGCCCGGCGCCCGGTCGCGGACTCCGGCCAGCAGCAGGAGCACCCCGCACAGCAGCAGGTAGCAGCCGAAGACACCGCCCGTCACCCAGGCGCCGCGGGACATCACGGCGGGGTCGGCACCGGCCAGCGACATGTCCTGGTTGTCGACGACGGTCGCCAGGATGCCGTTGATCAGCACGACACCCACGGCCTCCGCGAAGAGCACGAGCGCGGCCACCACCGCCACCGGTCTGCGCACCACGGCGCCCACCCCCTGTTACCTGCAGTACGTACGACAGCGCGGACCCTACTAACGGGTAATCATTCGTACAAGAGTCTGGTGATCACCGATTCCGCACCGCACTCCCGCTCCCCGCGCCGCGGCGTGTCCCCCCGGCCCCTCGCGCCACTCTCGTGCGCCGGGCAAAGAATCACTCGTCCATTAGTGGAGACTCAACAAAGAAATCCGGAGAGTCGCAGGTCGTGCGAACAGAGACCTGGACCACACCTTGTGGCTACTGTGCGGTCATGCATCCCGGCGTACCGTGGTGCCACAAGGGATTTTTCGACTTGCGCAAGCCTCGAGTCACACTCCGTGTGGGCAAGCTCACCAGTGGGGACGGGTCGTAGGGCCGTGTCGGTAGTCCCTAAACTCAGCTTGTTTCAAGGAGGGAGCCATCGTGCGCAAGGTGCTCATCGCCAACCGTGGCGAAATTGCTGTCCGTGTTGCTCGGGCGTGCCGGGATGCCGGGATCGGGAGCGTGGCCGTCTACGCGGACCCGGACCGGGACGCTCTGCATGTGCGTGCGGCCGACGAGGCATTCGCTCTGGGCGGTGACACCCCGGCGGCCAGCTACCTGGACATGGCCAAGGTGCTCCAGGCTGCCAAGGACTCCGGCGCGGACGCGATCCACCCGGGTTACGGCTTCCTGTCGGAGAACGCCGAATTCGCGCAGGCCGTGCTGGACGCGGGCCTGATCTGGATCGGCCCGCCGCCGCACGCGATCCGGGACCTGGGCGACAAGGTCGCGGCCCGGCACATCGCGCAGCGCGCCGGCGCGCCGCTGGTGGCGGGCACGCCCGACCCGGTGTCGGGTTCCGCGGAGGTCGTGGCCTTCGCCGAGCAGCACGGGCTGCCGATCGCGATCAAGGCGGCGTTCGGCGGTGGCGGGCGCGGTCTGAAGGTGGCGCGGACGCTGGAGGAGATCCCGGAGCTGTACGACTCCGCGGTGCGCGAGGCCGTGGCCGCGTTCGGGCGGGGCGAGTGCTTCGTGGAGCGTTACCTCGACCGGCCGCGTCACGTCGAGACGCAGTGCCTGGCCGACACGCACGGCAACGTCGTCGTGGTCTCCACCCGTGACTGCTCGCTCCAGCGCCGCCACCAGAAGCTCGTCGAGGAGGCCCCGGCCCCGTTCCTGAGCGACGAGCAGAACGCGGAGCTGTACGCGGCGTCCAAGGCCATCCTCAAGGAGGCCGGCTACGTCGGCGCCGGCACGGTGGAGTTCCTCGTCGGGCAGGACGGCACGATCTCGTTCCTGGAGGTCAACACCCGCCTCCAGGTCGAGCACCCGGTCACCGAGGAGGTCTCCGGCATCGACCTGGTCCGCGAGATGTTCCGGATCGCCGACGGCGAGGCCCTCGGTTACGACGACCCCGCCCTGCGCGGGCACTCCTTCGAATTCCGGATCAACGGCGAGGACCCGGGCCGCAACTTCCTGCCCGCCCCCGGCACCGTCACCACCTTCGCCCCGCCGACCGGCCCCGGTGTCCGCCTCGACGCGGGCGTCGAGTCCGGCTCCGTGATCGGCCCCGCCTGGGACTCCCTCCTCGCCAAGCTGATCATCACCGGCGCCACCCGCGAACAGGCCCTCCAGCGCGCCGCCCGCGCCCTGGCCGACTTCAACGTGGAGGGCATGGCCACCGCCATCCCCTTCCACCGCGCCGTCGTCGTCGACCCGGCCTTCACCAGCGACCCCTTCCAGGTCCACACCCGCTGGATCGAGACCGAGTTCGTCAACGACATCAAGCCCTTCACGGCCACCGCCGACGCCGACGAGGACGAGGTCGGCCGCGAGACGGTCGTCGTCGAGGTCGGCGGCAAGCGCCTGGAGGTCTCCCTGCCCTCCTCCCTCGGCATGTCCCTGGCCCGTACCGGCCTCGCCGCCGGTGCCAAGCCCAAGCGCCGCGCCGCAAAGAAGAGCGCCTCGGCCGCCTCCGGCGACACCCTCGCGTCCCCGATGCAGGGCACGATCGTCAAGGTCGCCGTCGAGGAGGGCCAGGAGGTCCAGGAAGGCGACCTGATCGTCGTCCTGGAGGCCATGAAGATGGAGCAGCCGCTCAACGCGCACCGCTCCGGCACGGTCAAGGGCCTCGCCGCCGCGGTCGGCGGCTCGGTCTCCTCCGGCGCCGTCATCTGCGAGATCAAGGACTGATCACGCGGCATCCGCCGCACCGCCCGGGGCCCCGCCGAGTCGTACGACCACCGGTGGGGCCCCGGGCTTTCACGCTTCAGGCCCAGGTCACCGGCGCTTCTTGGCCATCGTCGGCTCCGCGGCCACCGATCCTCGCGCGCGATGGCATCCTGGATCCCAGGCGGACGAAGGGAGAAGCACGCACATGGCGACCACCGCGGCACGGACGCCACCCCGCCCCATGCGTGCCGACGCACGGCGGAACTACGACCGGCTGCTCGGCGAGGCCCGCACCGCCTTCGCGGAGCACGGCACCGACGCGTCCCTGGAGGACATCGCGCGCCGTGCGGGAGTCGGCATCGGCACGCTGTACCGGCACTTCCCGAACCGGCACGCGTTGATGAACGCGGTCTTCCAGGACGCCCTGGCGTCGCTGATCGCCCGCTCCCGGGAGCTCGCGAAGGCGCGGCAGCCGTGCGGCGCCCTGATGGAGTGGCTCGGCGCGATCATCACGCACGCGGGCGCGTACCGCGGACTGGCCCAGGCGCTCATGTCCGCGTCGCGGGACGAGACTTCGGCCCTTTCGCAGTGCAATGTGCCGATGCGCGAGGCGGGTGCGGCGCTGCTGGCGCGGGCGCAGGCGAGCGGGGCCGTACGGCCCGATGTGTCGATCGACGACCTGCTGCGGCTGACGAACGCGATCGCGCTCGCCGCCGAAGAGTCCCCGGACGACCCGGAGTTGGCGGGCCGTCTGCTGAAGCTGACCGTGCAGGGGCTGAAGGGGGCGAACGCGGAGGCGGGCGGCTGACGGCGCCGAAGACGCCCCGCCCCGCAGCCCGCAGGCCCCGCAACCGGACACCTCTTGGCCCGGAGGGCCGGAGAGCACCGGCCGCCGGGCCGCCCGGCCCCTACCGGCGCCGCAGGTCCGCCACCCTGGGCCGCTCCCCCTGGCCGTCCCCCAGCGCGGACGCGCTCCGCAGCTGTTGCTGGCCCTGGCCGCCGGGGCCGCCGTGCGTCGTACGCCGCTGGCCGGGCAGGGGCATCTCGCGGCGCGCCTGTCTGCCGTGCGGCAGGGAGGGCTCGGCCGCGCCGGGGCCGCCCGCCGCACCGGCCACCGCGATCTGCACCCCCTGGTCCGCCAGAGCCTGGAGCTCGGTGGCGGCGCGGTCGTCGTGGCCGGGGGGCTCATCCGTCACCAGGTGCGTGATGACGTCCGTCGGCACCGTCTGGAACATGGTGTCGGAGCCGAGCTTGGTGTGGTCGGCCAGCACCACCACCTCCGCGGCGGCCTGCACCAGCGCCCGGTCCACGCTCGCGGAGAGCATGTTGGAGGTGGACAGGCCGCGTTCGGCGGTGAGCCCGCTGCCGGAGAGAAAGGCGCGCGCGACCCGCAGTCCCTGGAGGGACTGCTCGGCACCGCTGCCGACCAGGGCGTAGTTGGACCCGCGCAGCGTGCCGCCGGTCATCACCACCTCCACCCGGTTGGCATGGGCCAGGGCCTGGGCGACCAGCAGGGAGTTGGTGACGACGGTCAGCCCGGGAACCCGCGCGAGCCGGCGGGCCAGCTCCTGCGTGGTCGTACCGGCGCCGACGACGATGGCCTCGCCCTCCTCGACGAGTCCGGCCGCCAGATCCGCGATGGCCGTCTTCTCCGCGGTGGCTAGATGGGATTTCTGCGGAATGCCGGACTCCCGCGTGAAGCCGCCCGGCAGTACCGCACCGCCGTGCCGGCGGTCGAGGAGTCCTTCTGCCTCCAGTGCCCGCACGTCCCGCCGTACGGTCACTTCGGAGGTCTGGACGACGCGGGCGAGCTCACGGAGCGATACCGCCCCGTTCGCACGCACCATTTCGAGGATCAATTGACGACGTTCTGCAGCGAACACGGAACTGACAGTAACGTGACTGCCCCAGTCTTTTCAGCACTTTGCACCGAATAGCGGAAGTTGTGCACAAGCAGGGGCGCCGAGTGGTATACGCGGCCCTGTTGTTGTTCCGTACTGATCGAACGCGGTCGTCCGAGCCCGCCCGGGGGCCACCGCGGACCCCCGGGAAGCCGCCCGCGAGCAGCGGCTTCCCCGTCGCTCTCCGGCGGTCCGGCGGTACGCCCTACGCCTCGCCCGCGCGCTTACGAGTGTGCAACTGCCGTGCCACTTCCGCGATCGAACCCGACAGGGACGGGTACACGGTGAAGGTGTTCGCGATCTGTTCCACCGTCAGATTGTTGTCGACCGCGATCGAGATGGGGTGGATGAGCTCGCTCGCACGCGGTGCGACCACGCAGCCGCCGACCACGATGCCGGTGCCGGGGCGGCAGAAGATCTTGACGAAGCCGTCCCGGATGCCCTGCATCTTGGCGCGAGGGTTGCGCAGCAGCGGGAGCTTGACGACGCGGGCGTCGATCTTCCCGGCGTCGACGTCGGCCTGGGTGTAGCCGACGGTGGCGATCTCGGGGTCGGTGAAGACGTTCGAGGAGACCGTCTTCAGGTCCAGCGGGGCCACCGCGTCGCCCAGGAAGTGGTACATGGCGATCCGGCCCTGCATGGCCGCGACCGAGGCGAGGGCGAAGATCCCGGTGACGTCACCGGCCGCGTAGACGCCGGGGGCGCTGGTGCGGGAGACCTTGTCGGTCCAGATGTGGCCGGACTCCTTGAGCCGGACGCCGGCCTCCTCGAGACCCATGCCCGCGCTGTTGGGGATCGCGCCGACCGCCATCAGGCAGTGCGAGCCGGTGATGACCCGGCCGTCGGCGAGGGTGACCTCGACCCGGTCGCCGACGCGCTTGGCGGCCTGGGCGCGGGAGCGGGCCATGACGTTCATGCCGCGGCGGCGGAAGACGTCCTCCAGCACGGCGGCCGCGTCCGGGTCCTCGCCGGGCAGCACCCGGTCGCGGGAGGAGACGAGCGTGACGCGCGAGCCGAGCGCCTGGTAGGCGCCGGCGAACTCGGCGCCGGTGACACCCGATCCGACGACGATGAGCTCCTCGGGCAGCTCGTCGAGGTCGTAGACCTGGGTCCAGTTCAGGATGCGCTCGCCGTCGGGGAGGGCGTCCGGGATCTCCCGGGGGTGGCCGCCGGTGGCGATCAGCACGGCGTCGGCGGTGAGCCGCTCCTCCGCGCCGTCCGCGGCGGTCACGACGACCGTGCGGGAGCCGTCGGCGGCCTGGAGGCCCTCCAGCCGGCCGCGGCCGCGCATCACCCGGGCACCGGCCCGGGTGACGGAGGCGGTGATGTCGTGGGACTGGGCGAGCGCCAGCCGCTTCACCCGTCGGTTGACCTTGCCGAGGTCGACGCCGACCACGCGGGCGGCCTTCTCGACGGGCGGGGTGTCGTCGGCGACGATGATGCCGAGTTCCTCGTAGGAGGAGTCGAAGGTGGTCATCACCTCCGCCGTCGCGATCAGGGTCTTCGAGGGCACGCAGTCGGTGAGCACGGACGCGCCGCCGAGGCCGTCGCAGTCGACGACGGTCACCTCCGCACCGAGCTGGGCGCCCACCAACGCCGCCTCGTAGCCGCCGGGTCCGCCGCCGATGATCACGATCCGGGTCACGAAAAGTCCGCCTCGCGTATGTCATCCCGCGGCCGTCTGCTGCCCCGGCCGGGGGTCCGGGGGAGCGCCCCGGGGGAATGCAGTACGTACTTCATTGTCCCGCACGCGCCAAGGTGCTTCGCCCCGGGGCCCTCCATACGTGCGCCGGGGCGGGGCTTTCCGGGGCCGGGCCGGGGTGCCGGTACGCATTCGGGCGGGTGGTCTTCCGTACGGAACCGGCGTTCCCCCCGTCCCCTCCCGTACCCTCGGACGCATGTCGCTCTACGCCGCATACGCCGGCAACCTCGACGCGCGGCTGATGACGCGCCGCGCACCGCATTCCCCGCTGCGCGGCACCGGTTGGCTCAACGGCTGGCGGCTGACCTTCGGCGGGGAGCAGATGGGCTGGGAGGGCGCGCTCGCCACGGTCGTGGAGGCCCCGCGCTCCCAGGTGTTCGTCGCGCTGTACGACCTGGCGGCGATGGACGAGGACTCCATGGACCGCTGGGAGGGCGTCGGCCTCGACATCTACCGCCGGATGCGGGTGCGGGTGCACACCCTGGACGGCGACGAGCCGGCGTGGATGTACGTGCTGAACGGCTACGAGGGCGGCCTGCCGTCCGCCCGCTATCTGGGCGAGATCGCCGACGCGGCGGAGTCCGCGGGCGCCCCGCACGACTATGTGATGGAACTGCGCAAGCGCCCCTGCTGACCCCTCCCACCAGCATTTTTGTGTGAACGCACAACAGGGTGCGGGCATAGTCCGTACCAGGGCATCTACGCGCGTAGGGAATCACCGGCTACCCTCATCCGCGTGAACGCATCAGTTATTCCGGACCAGATCCAGGGCGACCCGTACGCCGCCGCCGCCGACGCCGCCGCCCGCCTGCGCGAGCTGACCGGCGTCGAGACCCACGACGTCGCGCTCGTGATGGGTTCCGGCTGGGCGCCCGCGGGCGACGCGCTCGGCACCCCGGAGGCCGAGTTCCCGGTGACCGAGCTGCCCGGCTTCCCGGCCCCCGCCGTCCAGGGCCACGGCGGCACGATCCGTTCGTACCTGATCGGGGAGAAGCGCGTCCTGGTCTTCCTCGGCCGTACGCACTTCTACGAGGGCCGGGGCGTCGCCGCCGTGGCGCACGGGGTCCGTACCGCCGTCGCGGCCGGGTGCGGGACGGTCGTCCTGACCAACGGCTGCGGTGGTCTGCGCGAGGGCATGCGCCCCGGTCAGCCGGTGCTGATCAGCGACCACATCAACCTGACGGCGTCCTCCCCGATCGTCGGCGCCAACTTCGTCGACCTCACCGACCTGTACTCGCCGCGGCTGCGCGCCCTGTGCCAGGAGATCGACGACACCCTCGAGGAGGGGGTGTACGTGCAGTTCACCGGCCCGCACTACGAGACGCCCGCCGAGATCAACATGGTGCGCGTGATGGGCGGCGACCTGGTCGGCATGTCCACCGTGCTGGAGGCCATCGCGGCCCGCGAGGCCGGTGCCGAGGTGCTGGGCATCTCGCTGGTCACCAACCTCGCGGCGGGGCTGAGCGGCGAGCCGCTCAACCACGAGGAGGTGCTCCAGGCGGGGCGGGACTCGGCGACCCGGATGGGCTCGCTGCTGGCCCGGGTCCTCGAACGCATCTGACCGCAGCCCACCCCGTCCACGAAGCACCCCGCAGGAAGGCGGACACCGTGCAGCAGGACCTCATCGAACGGGCCAGGACGTGGCTCGCGGAGGACCCCGACCCCGAGACCCGCGAGGAGCTGTCCCGGCTCGTCGCGGCCGGGGACCTCGACGAGCTCGCCGCACGGTTCGCGGGCACGCTCCAGTTCGGCACCGCCGGGCTCCGCGGCGAGCTGGGCGCCGGGCCGATGCGGATGAACCGTTCCGTGGTGATCCGCGCGGCCGCCGGGCTCGCCGCGTACCTGAAGGCGCAGGGGCAGGGCGGCGGGCTCGTCGTGATCGGCTACGACGCCCGCTACAAGTCCGCCGACTTCGCCCGGGACACCGCCGCCGTGATGACCGGCGCGGGTCTGCGGGCCGCCGTGCTCCCCCGCCCGCTGCCCACCCCCGTGCTCGCCTTCGCCGTTCGGCACCTGGGCGCCGTCGCGGGCGTCGAGGTGACCGCCAGCCACAACCCGCCGCGGGACAACGGCTACAAGGTCTACCTGGGCGACGGCTCGCAGATCGTCCCTCCGGCGGACGGCGGGATCGCCGCCGAGATCGCCGCGATCGGCCCGCTGGACGGCGTGGCCCGGCCCGAGGACGGCTGGGAGATCCTCGGCGAGGAGGTGCTGGACGCCTATCTGGCCCGTACCGACGCGGTGCTCGCGGCCGGCTCGCCGCGTACCGCCCGGGTCGTGTACACGGCGATGCACGGGGTCGGTACGTCCGTGCTGACCGCCGCCTTCGAGCGGGCCGGGTTCCCGGCACCGGTGCTCGTCGCCGAGCAGGCCGAGCCCGACCCGGCGTTCCCCACCGTCGCCTTCCCCAATCCGGAGGAGCCCGGCGCGATGGATCTCGCCTTCGCGACCGCGCGCCGGGCCGCGCCCGATCTGGTGATCGCCAACGACCCGGACGCCGACCGCTGCGCCGTCGCGGTGCCCGATCCGGCGGCCGCGGGCGGCTGGCGGATGCTCCGGGGCGACGAGGTCGGGGCGCTGCTCGCCGCGCATCTGGTGGACCGGGGGGCGCGGGGCGTCCTCGCCGAGTCGATCGTGTCGTCCTCGCTGCTCGGCCGGATCGCCGAGAAGGCGGGCCTCGGCTACGAGGAGACGCTGACCGGCTTCAAGTGGATCGCCCGGGTGGACGGCCTGCGGTACGGGTACGAGGAGGCGCTCGGCTACTGCGTCGACCCCGAGGGCGTCCGCGACAAGGACGGGATCACGGCCGCGCTGGTCGTCGCCGAGCTGGCCTCGGTGCTCAAGGAGCGGGGGCGTACGCTGCTCGACCTGCTGGACGACCTCGCGGTCGCCCACGGGCTGCACGCCACCGACCAGCTGTCGGTCCGGGTGGAGGACCTGTCGGTCATCTCGGACGCCATGCGGCGGCTGCGCGAGACGCCCCCGACCGCGCTGGCGGGCCTGCCCGTCGCCTCGGCCGAGGACCTGACGCGCGGCTCGGACCTGCTGCCGCCCACCGACGGCCTGCGCTACCGGCTGGACGGCGCCCGGGTGATCGTCCGCCCGAGCGGCACGGAGCCGAAGCTCAAGTGCTACCTGGAGGTCGTGGTTCCGGTCGGTTCGGCCGAGGAGCTCCCGGCGGCCCGTACGAAGGCGGCGGAGCTGCTCGACGGGATCAAGCGCGACCTGGCGGCCGCGGCCGGGATCTGAGACGGGCCCCGTACCCGGAACCGCCCCGCACCCGGAACCGCCCCGGAAACATCCCCGCCCCGGACACCGGCACAGAGCCGGGTCCGGGGCGGGTGTCGTGGGGGGTCATCAGGGCCGTGGCTCCTACTTCATGCCGAGCAGCTGCTCCAGCGGGTCGATGGCGAAGTAGACGAGGAAGAGCGCCGCGGTGCCCCAGAGCAGCCAGTGGACCTCGCGGGCCTTGCCCAGGCAGGCCTTGATGACCACGTAGGAGAGGAAGCCCGCGCCGATGCCGTTGCTGATGGAGTAGGTGAACGGCATGACGGCGATGGTCAGGAAGGCGGGGATCGAGACCTCGTACCGGTCCCATTCGATGTGCTTGACCTGGGTCATCATCAGGAACCCGACCGCGACGAGAGCCGGGGCCGCCGCCTGGAGGGGCACGATCGTGAGCACCGGGGTGGCGAAGAGGGCGAGGCCGAACAGACCGCCGGTGACGAGGTTGGCGAATCCGGTGCGCGCGCCCTCGCCGACACCGGCGGCGGACTCGATGTACGCGGTGGCGGACGAGGCGGAGGCGGCGCCGCCCGCGACGGCGGCCGCGCCGTCGATCAGCAGCACACGGCCGAGGCCGGGAACCTGGCCGCGCTCGTCGAGGAGTCCGGCTTCGGCGGTGACACCGACGATGGTGCCCATCGTGTCGAAGAAGTCGGACAGCAGGAGGGTGAAGACGAACAGCATGACGGTCAGCACGCTGACGTGACCGAACGCGCCGAACAGGTCGAAGTTGCCGAGGAGCCCGAAGTCGGGCGAGGCGAAGGGCTTGTCGGGTAGCGAGGGGGTGATCAGACCCCAGGACTTGACGTCCGCGACGCCGTTGATGACGATCGCGGCCACGGTCATCACCACGATGCTGATGAGGATGGCGCCCTGCACCTTGCGGACCAGCAGGACGATCGTCAGCAGCACACCGACGCAGAAGACCAGCATGGGCCAGCCGGTGAGGGTGCCGGTACCGATCTGGACGGGCACGGTGCTGTTCGCGGCGTCGGGAACACGGGTGACGAACCCGGCGTCGACACAGCCGATGAAGGCGATGAACAGGCCGATGCCGACACTGATGGCCTGCTTGAGCGGCTGCGGGATGGCGTGCATGATCGCCTCGCGCAGACCGGTCATCACCAGGACGGTGATCAGCAGGCCTTCGAGCACGATGATGCCCATCGCGTCGTCCCACCCCATCATCGGGGCGATCTGGAACGCGGTGACGGCGTTGAGGCCCAGCCCCGCGGCCAGGGCGAGCGGCAGGTTGCCCCCCACGCCCATGATCACGGTCATCACGGCGGCCACCAGGGCGGTGGCGGTGACCAGTTGACCGGCATCCAGCTGGTGTCCGAACTTATCCTCGGTGCTACCAAGAATGATCGGATTTAGCACAAGAATGTATGCCATCGTGAAAAAGGTGGCGACCCCGCCGCGTATCTCGCGGCCATAGGTCGAACCCCGTTCACCTATACGGAAGAACCGGTCCACCGGCCCACCTGATCTGTGCCTCGACTCCTCGGCCGATCCCGTTGTGCTGCTGTACATGACTACGTCTCCTGGAACTGCAGGGGCAGGGAAAACGACAGCGGCGCCGGAGTGCGCATCAGCTGCATGCGTACGCACCTACGGCGCCTGGCCTGCGGGATCCTACGTGGCAGGGGCATGATCTCTATTGCCTTGAGGTATCGATTACCTGTCCTTCTCGTACCGCTCCTGTCGGTTCCTCTGAAATCGTTGACGACCTATCAAGCCAAAACGGGATGCGGGCGACATCGGCCATGGAGTTGATCGTGGTTGACTCCTTACCCTCTGCCCGTGGACACACCGCTTCCCTTCAACGCGCGCGCCGCCCGCATCCTGCGGGAGAAACTCGGGATGGCCCCCGGCCACGTCGCCTACGGCATGCGCGCCTCGTACGGCATGGCCCACATCACCCCCGACCACATCGCCGCGTGGGAACGCGGCACCGCACTGCCCAGTTCCAGTGAACTCACCGCGCTGGCCGGCGCCCTGTGGTGCAACCCCAACGAACTCATGGGCGCTCCGCGCACGTTGCGGGAGCACCGCATCGCCCGCGGGCTGGCCGCCGAGGACGTCGCCCGCGCCACCGGCGTCGACCTCGACGCCTATCACCGCATGGAAGAGACCGGTCAATGGACCGGCAGCAAACGGCAGTCCGCCAACCTCGGCACCGCCCTCGCCCTGCCGCCGCGCGACTTCATCGCCATCACCGGCCTGGAGGACGAACTCGCCCGCCTCCTCGGCGAAGCCGTCTCCACCCGCTGGCAGGCCCACATCCGGGGCATCGCCCGCCTGCTCGCCGTGGACCGCCGCGCCCTCCAGGACCCGCTGCGCGACATGCATCAGGAGTACCAGACGCTCATGGCGGCCACCCTCAGCCGGGCGAGCGGCACCACGGCGTCGGGCGAGGACGGCCGACGCTACCTCGACGACATCGTCAACCACTTCTGGTCCCGGTTCACGACGGACTGAGGGCCCCCCGCCCGGATCGGCCCTGCTCTGATCCGTACGAAAGGCCCTGTCGTCGAGAACGTGTACCGCGGGCGCTCAGCCCGTCGCGAAGAGGACCACCAGCAGCACCGCGCCCACCACGGCCGGCACGATGACCTCGAACGCCCAGCGCACCGACACCGCCGGCTCCGCCGCCCCCGTGTCCGCCGCCGCGCCGGCGCCGCCCGCCCCCGCCTTCGCCCGCTCCGCGAGCTCGCGCAGGTCCGCCATGGTCCGGTCGGCCGTGGCGATCCGGTTCTTGGTGTCGCGCACGTCGGCCGTCACGGGCGTACGGTCGTACGGGTCGTCCAGCGAGCGCCGGGACTGCTGGCGGGCCGCCTTCTTGCGCTGCCGCAGCGACACCGGGACCGCCCACATCTGGTACTTCGCGCCGCCCTCGGTGAACAGCTCGCTCGAATACCCGGCCCGCAGGTCCGCCACCTCGGTCCACGGCATCGTGATCGTACGGAACGGGTTGCGGATGCGGATGCGCCGGTCATTGGCGGATACCACGGGCCGCAGCGTGAACGCGACGACCAGCGGCACCGAGGTCAGGATGCCCGCGAGCGCCAGCCACGGCACCCGCCCGTTCCCCCGGATCATCGCGTCCCCGCCGATCCAGCAGATGAGCAGGAGCAGCAGGACGCCCCCGGCCATCCCGGCGGGCGAGCGGAAGGTCCGGTCGGCGTAGACCGGCTCGGCGGGCGGCTTGGGGCTCGTCATGGGCCTGATTCTGCCTGACGGACCCCCGGGGTGCCGGAGCGGTACGGGGATGCCGGAGGAACCGGGGCCCCTGTACAGGCCGCTACGCGCGTAGATATGCTCATCTGGTGACCATGCCCACCACAGCTCCATCCCCCAAGCTCTCAGCTGCGTTCGAGCAGGGCGGTACCCCTCTCGCCGACGCGACCGCGTCCGACAGTGCGCTGCGCCGCTTCCTGCACGGGCTGCCCGGCGTCGACGCCGTCGGCCTCGAAGCGCGTGCCGCGTCCCTCGGAACCCGTTCGATCAAGACCACGGCCAAGGCGTACGCCATCGACCTGGCCATCTCGATGATCGACCTCACGACGCTGGAGGGCGCGGACACCCCCGGCAAGGTCCGGGCCCTCGCCGCCAAGGCCCTCAACCCCGAGCCGCTGCGCTACACCCCGCACCGGCTCGCGAGTGACCCCGCGGGCGCCGAGCCGGACCGCCCCGCCCCGCGCACCGCGGCCCTCTGTGTCTACCCCGACATGGTGCCCACCGCCGTCGCCGCGCTGGCCGGCTCCGGGGTGAAGGTGGCGTCCGTGGCGACGGCCTTCCCCGCCGGGCGTGCCGCGCTCGACGTGAAGCTGGCGGACGTCCGCGACGCGGTGGCCGCCGGGGCCGACGAGATCGACATGGTGATCGACCGCGGCGCCTTCCTGTCCGGGCGGTACCTGAAGGTGTACGAGGAGATCCTCGCCGTGAAGGCGGAGTGCGCCCGGCCGGACGGCACCGACGCCCGGCTGAAGGTGATCTTCGAGACCGGCGAGCTGTCCACGTACGACAACATCCGCCGCGCCTCCTGGCTCGGCATGCTGGCGGGCGCCGACTTCATCAAGACGTCGACCGGCAAGGTCGCCACCAACGCCACGCCCGCGAACACCCTGCTGATGCTGGAGGCGGTGCGCGACTTCCGGGCGCAGACCGGCGTACAGATCGGCGTGAAGCCGGCCGGCGGCATCCGCACGTCCAAGGACGCGATCAAGTTCCTGGTGCTGGTGAACGAGACCGCGGGTGAGGACTGGCTGGACAACCACTGGTTCCGGTTCGGCGCCTCCAGCCTGCTGAACGACCTGCTGATGCAGCGTCAGAAGCTCAGCACCGGCCGTTACTCCGGCCCCGATTACGTGACGGTGGACTGATCCCCATGGCATCTGCATTCGAGTACGCCCCCGCCCCCGAGTCCCGCGCGGTCGTCGACATCGCGCCCTCGTACGGGCTGTTCATCGACGGCGAGTTCACCGAAGCGGCCGACGGGAAGGTCTTCAAGACCGTCTCGCCGAGCAGCGAGGAGGTGCTCTCCGAGGTCGCCCGCGCCGGTGCGGCCGATGTCGACCGGGCCGTGAAGGCGGCCCGCAAGGCGTTCGAGAAGTGGTCGGCGCTGCCCGGTTCCGAGCGCGCCAAGTACCTCTTCCGGATCGCCCGGATCATCCAGGAGCGCAGCCGCGAGCTCGCCGTCCTGGAAACCCTCGACAACGGCAAGCCGATCAAGGAGACCCGCGACGCGGACCTCCCCCTGGTCGCGGCGCACTTCTTCTACTACGCGGGCTGGGCCGACAAGCTGGACCACGCCGGTTTCGGCGCGAACCCGCGCCCGCTCGGCGTCGCGGGCCAGGTCATCCCGTGGAACTTCCCGCTGCTCATGCTGGCCTGGAAGATCGCCCCGGCGCTCGCCACCGGCAACACGGTGGTCCTCAAGCCCGCCGAGACCACCCCGCTGTCCGCGCTGTTCTTCGCGGACATCTGCCGCCAGGCCGGCCTGCCCAGGGGCGTGGTGAACATCCTCCCCGGCTACGGGGACGCGGGCGCCGCCCTGGTCGCGCACGAGGACGTGAACAAGGTCGCGTTCACCGGCTCGACCGCGGTCGGCAAGGCCATCGCCCGCCAGGTCGCCGGCACGGACAAGCGGCTCACCCTGGAGCTGGGCGGCAAGGGCGCCAACATCGTCTTCGACGACGCCCCGCTCGACCAGGCCGTCGAGGGCATCGTCAACGGCATCTTCTTCAACCAGGGCCAGGTCTGCTGCGCCGGGTCCCGGCTGCTGGTGCAGGAGTCGGTCCAGGACGAGCTGCTGGACGCGCTGAAGCGGCGGCTGTCCACGCTCCGGCTCGGCGACCCGCTGGACAAGAACACCGACATCGGCGCGATCAACTCCGCCGAGCAGCTGGCCCGGATCACCGCGCTCGCCGACACCGGCGAGGCCGAGGGCGCCGAGCGCTGGACGGCCCCCTGCGAGCTGCCCGCCGCGGGCTACTGGTTCGCCCCGACACTGTTCACGAACGTCACCCAGGCGCACACCGTCGCCCGCGACGAGATCTTCGGCCCGGTCCTGTCGGTGCTGTCCTTCCGCACCCCCGACGAGGCGGTCGCCAAGGCCAACAACAGCCAGTACGGCCTCTCCGCCGGCATCTGGACGGAGAAGGGCTCCCGCATCCTCGCGGTGGCGAACAAGCTCCGGGCGGGCGTCGTCTGGGCCAACACGTTCAACAAGTTCGACCCGACCTCGCCCTTCGGCGGCTACAAGGAGTCGGGCTTCGGCCGCGAAGGCGGCCGTCACGGCCTGGAGGCGTACCTCGATGTCCGATAACCGTCTGAGCGTCTTCAAGACCTACAAGCTGTACGTCGGGGGCAAGTTCCCCCGCTCCGAGAGCGGCCGGGTGTACGAGGTGAGCGACTCCAAGGGCAGGTGGCTGGCGAACGCCCCCCAGTCCTCCCGCAAGGACGCGCGCGACGCGGTCGTGGCCGCCCGCAAGGCCTTCGGCGGCTGGTCGGGCGCGACGGCGTACAACCGGGGCCAGGTCCTCTACCGCGTCGCCGAGATGCTGGAGGGCCGCAAGGAGCAGTTCGTCCGGGAGGTCGCGGACGCGGAGGGCCTGTCGAAGTCCAAGGCGGCGGCCGTGGTGGACGCGGCGATCGACCGCTGGGTCTGGTACGCCGGGTGGACCGACAAGATCGGCCAGGTCGTGGGCGGGGCGAACCCGGTCGCGGGCCCGTTCTTCAACCTGTCGACGCCCGAGCCGACCGGTGTGGTCGCGGTCCTGGCCCCGCAGGAGTCGTCGTTCCTGGGCCTGGTCTCGGTGATCGCCCCGGTGATCGCCACCGGCAATACCGCGGTCGTCGTCGCCTCGGCCCACGCCCCGCTGCCCGCGCTCTCCCTGGGCGAGGTGCTGGCCACCTCCGACGTACCGGGCGGCGTGGTGAACATCCTGTCCGGGCGTACGGCGGAGATCGCGGCCCCGCTCGCCTCGCACCAGGACGTCAACGCGATCGACCTGACGGGCGCCGACGAGGCGCTCGCGAAGGAGCTGGAGATCGCGGCGGCGGACAACCTGAAGCGCGTCCTGCGCCCGCAGGACACGAACGCCGACGGCGCCAGGGACACGGACTGGGCGGCCGCCCCGGGCACCCACCGCCTGACGGCCTTCCTGGAGACGAAGACGGTCTGGCACCCCACGGGCGCCCTGGGCGCCTCGGGCTCCGCGTACTGACGCAGGTACGAAACCGGCCCGCTCCCCCCGGGCACCGGGGGTGCGGGCCGCGGCGGGGGGTCTCTTATAAAAAAAAACCAGCCCACCAGACGCCCCTGTATAGGGTTTTGCGGCGTGGGCGTGTAAAT
>NZ_JBHJQP010000169.1:0-6121 GCF_042262625.1 Streptomyces sp. NPDC056347
CTCCGCGTGCTGCGGAGGGGGGCGGCCCGTTGCTCTGCCGGACCCGCTGTTACTTGCGGATCAGGCTGCGGAGCACGTACTGCATGATGCCGCCGTTGCGGTAGTAGTCCGCCTCGCCGGGGGTGTCGATGCGGACGACCGCGTCGAACTCCACACCGGTGTCGGTGGACACCTTGACGGTGCGCGGGGTGGTGCCGTCGTTCAGCTCGGTCACGCCGGTGAAGGAGAAGGTCTCCTCGCCGGTCAGGCCGAGGGACTCGGCGTTCGCGCCCTCCGGGAACTGGAGCGGGAGGACGCCCATGCCGATGAGGTTCGAGCGGTGGATGCGCTCGTAGGACTCGGCGATGACGGCCTTGACGCCGAGGAGCGCGGTGCCCTTGGCGGCCCAGTCGCGGGACGAGCCGGAGCCGTACTCCTTGCCCGCCAGGATCACCAGCGGCGTGCCGGCGGCCTGGTAGTTCTGCGAGGCGTCGTAGATGAACGAGACCGGCGCGCCGTCCCGGGTGAAGTCGCGGGTGAAGCCACCCTCGGTGCCCGGGGCGATCTGGTTGCGCAGGCGGATGTTGGCGAACGTGCCGCGGATCATGACCTCGTGGTTGCCTCGGCGCGAGCCGTAGGAGTTGAAGTCACGGCGCTCGACGCCGTGCTCCGTGAGGTACTTGCCGGCCGGGGTGTCGGCCTTGATCGCACCGGCCGGGGAGATGTGGTCGGTGGTGACCGAGTCGCCCAGCTTGGCGAGGACACGGGCGCCGGTGATGTCGGCGACCGGGGTCGTCTCCATCGTCATGCCCTCGAAGTACGGGGGCTTGCGCACGTAGGTGGACTCGGCGTCCCACTCGAAGGTGTTGCCGGTCGGGATCGACAGCGCCTGCCACTGGGCGTCGCCCGCGAAGACGTCCTGGTAGGACTTGTTGAACATGTCCTCGCCGATGGAGTTGGCGACGACGTCGTTGACCTCGGCCTCGGACGGCCAGATGTCCGCCAGGTAGACCGGCTTGCCGTCCTGGTCGGTGCCCAGGGCGTCCTTGGTGATGTCCACCTTCATCGAACCGGCCAGGGCGTACGCGACGACCAGCGGCGGGGACGCCAGGTAGTTCATCTTGACGTCGGGGTTGATCCGGCCCTCGAAGTTGCGGTTGCCGGAGAGCACCGAGGTCACGGCCAGGTCGTGGTCGTTGACCGCCTTGGAGACCTCCTCCGGCAGCGGGCCGGAGTTGCCGATGCAGGTGGTGCAGCCGTAGCCGACGAGGTTGAAGCCGACCTTGTCGAGGTACGGGGTCAGGCCCGCCTTGTCGAAGTAGTCGGTGACGACCTTCGAGCCCGGGGCGAGGGTGGTCTTGACCCACGGCTTGCGGGTCAGGCCCTTCTCGACCGCCTTCTTCGCCACGAGCGCCGCGGCGACCATGACGTACGGGTTCGAGGTGTTGGTGCAGGAGGTGATCGCGGCGACGGTGACGGCGCCGTGGTCGATCTCGTACGTCGAGCCGTCGGGGGCGGTCACGGTGACCGGGTTCGACGGGGTGCCGTTGGCAGCGGCCGGGGCGTCGGAGGCCGGGAAGGACTCCTCGCCCGCCTCGTCGGCGGTGGAGACGTAGTTCAGGACGTCGCTCTTGAACTGCTCGGCGGCGTTGGCGAGGACGATGCGGTCCTGCGGGCGCTTCGGGCCGGCGATCGACGGGACGACCGTCGAGAGGTCCAGCTCCAGCTTCTCCGAGAAGTCCGGCTCGGCGGCCGGGTCGAGCCAGAGGCCCTGCTCCTTGGCGTACGCCTCGACGAGCGCGACCTGCTGCTCGTCACGGCCGGTCAGGCGGAGGTACTTCAGCGTCTCGTCGTCGATCGGGAAGATCGCGGCGGTGGAGCCGAACTCCGGCGACATGTTGCCGATGGTGGCGCGGTTGGCGAGCGAGGTGGCGGCGACGCCCTCGCCGTAGAACTCGACGAACTTGCCGACGACACCGTGCTTGCGGAGCATCTCGGTGATGGTCAGCACCAGGTCGGTGGCGGTGGTGCCGGCCGGGAGCTCGCCGGTCAGCTTGAAGCCGACGACGCGCGGGATGAGCATCGAGACCGGCTGGCCCAGCATCGCGGCCTCGGCCTCGATGCCGCCGACGCCCCAGCCCAGCACACCGAGGCCGTTGACCATGGTGGTGTGCGAGTCGGTGCCGACGAGGGTGTCGGGGTAGGCCTGTCCGTTGCGGACCATGACCGTACGGGCCAGCTTCTCGATGTTGACCTGGTGGACGATGCCGGTGCCCGGGGGGACGACCTTGAACTCGTCGAAGGCGGTCTGACCCCAGCGCAGGAACTGGTAGCGCTCCTTGTTGCGGCCGTACTCCAGCTCGACGTTCTGCGCGAACGCGTCGTTGGTGCCGAACTTGTCGGCGATGACGGAGTGGTCGATGACCAGCTCGGCCGGGGCGAGCGGGTTGATCTTGGCCGGGTCGCCGCCCAGCTCCTTGACGGCCTCACGCATGGTGGCGAGGTCCACGACACACGGCACACCGGTGAAGTCCTGCATGATCACGCGGGCCGGCGTGAACTGGATCTCCTGGCTGGGCTGCGCCTGGGAGTCCCAGCCGCCGAGCGCCCGGATGTGGTCGGCGGTGATGTTCGCGCCGTCCTCGGTGCGGAGCAGGTTCTCCAGCAGCACCTTCAGGCTGTAGGGAAGGCGGGCGGAGCCCTCGACCTTGTCCAGCTTGAAGATCTCGTACGACTCGTCGCCCACGCGCAGCGTGCTGCGGGCGTCGAAGCTGTTCGCCGACACGACAGTCTCCTTCATCAATGTGCGCGTACTCCGCGCCGCGCCTTGTCACGCCAGGCGCCGCGTGGTGCCGCCTACGGCACCTCGACCATCCGCTAAGGTAAGGCTTAGTTAGGTAACCCTTACCGTCGGGCGGGCTGCGGTGCGCCTTCGGCATATATCTCGATGTCGAGATAACTCTAGTACATCACCGTTCCACGGTCATGCGCGGGCGCCCCAGTCCCCGTGATCGGGTCGAGGCGCTCGGCGGCGGACCCGGTCGCTCCGGCTTCCTTGCCGGTGAACCCGGTCGCCCGAGGGGAGGTACCGGGGGCGCCGGGCGGCCGTACCGGCCGGGGCGGGCCTTGGGGAGCCGTGCGTCGAGCCGTCCCGTACGCGGATGCGGCACGGGAGTGTCGGCAGCGTCCGCTGCTGGGCCGCGTAACGGCTCGGTCCGAGGCTCACCGGACCGGGCCTCGCCGACGCAAGCTCCCCTCACGACCGCGTCGGACCCAACCCGTACCCGACACGAACAGAGATGCTGGCCGATGATCCCCGTCTTTCCCTGCTCATCCGCATCGGCGCCCGCAGAGCCCGCACCATCCAGGGCCCGGCTCCGCGGCACCGGGTTCAGTTCGTCGACTCCAGAATCCGGTCGAGCGTCCGGCGCCCCGTCCTGCTCATCGTCGGATTGCTCTCGACGTAGTACCAGACGAGACCCATCGCCTGTTCGAAGGCCCATGCCTTGCCGCGCTCCCACTCCAGATCGTCACAGGCCAGTGTCCCCCGGAGCACTTCCCGTGGACCCGGCCGCAGCAGGTGCCAGGCGCTGACCAGGTCCAGCGCGGGGTCGGCGGGCCCGAAGCCGCCGGTGTCGAGTACGCCGCCGAGCCGGTCTCCCGCGACCAGTACGTTGCCGGGAATCAGGTCACCATGGCTCATCACGTCGGGAGCCGCGCGCGGCAGCTCCCGCAGGCCGCTCCACACCTGGCGCAGCCGGGGCACGTCGAGGAGCCCCTCGCTCTCCTCGAAACACTTCGCCATCCAGTCGTCGTGGTGAGCGAGAACGCCGCCACGATTTTCGCCGCTGAAGCGCCGCCCTCGCGTCCCGGCGTCCCGCAGGGATGCGATGAAGGCCGCGAGATCCCGGGCAAAGGCGTCCGACCCGCTCGGATCGGCGTCAAGGGCGACCGTTCCCGGCAACCATGTCTGGACCGACCACGGCATGGGGTAACCCGCTCCGGGTCTTCCCAGGGCGACGGGTTCCGGAACGGGGAACCGGGACACCTGTGCCAGCTCCGCGCTCGCCCGGGCCTCGCGCTCGAGAACCGCCAGCGTCTCCGAGGCGCCGGCCAAACGCAGCGGAAAACGCGCGGAGAGGTCGTCCCCGATGCGGAAGATGGCGTGGACCGTCCCGGTCGACGACAGGAGCTGGATCGCCTTGCCGCTCCACCGGGGAAACTGCTCTCGGACCAGGGCCGCAACGATGTCGGCGGTCACGTCCACTTGGTCGTCGTGCATGGTCAATCCCGCAGGCCCTTCCACTGGTCCGGCTCGAAACAACGGAAGCGGTCCGGATCGACTGGGACGACAGCCAGTATTCATGCTCCAGGATCCTGATCAACCCGGTTCTTCGGGCACCCGGGCGTCCCGCCCGTTCCGCTCGCCCCGGGCCACGGCCTCGGCTTCGGTCCGGATCATTCGAGACGGGACGCACGGGAGGCACCCACCAAGAGCGGCCGTTCGCCATCCAACCTGGTCACCCGAGGCCGGGGCGTCACAGCCGACCGCTTCGCCGTCGACGGACAGCCGTGCACCGGGCCCGCCGATCCCGGCCGACGCACGGCCACGACCACCGGCGTGTCCGCCTTGATGGCACCGCCCGCCACCGCCTCGCGGAACATGGCCCGTACCAGGCGGCACTTCACGCTGCCGGCCGGATGCGCGGACTCGTCCCTGGCGTGGATGCCGATGCCCTGGCCGGCGGGCAGCACCAGAGAACAGAGCGGTGTCGGGCCCGGACCGTCGAGCCGCAGCCGCGAGATCGCCTCGGCGGCCCACGCGTCGGAGTCCTCCATGACCACGGCCGGGACCCTACGCCCGCCACCCGCCCCCGGCACCGCGCTGTCCGAACCCGTCCCTATGGTGTGCGCCATGGCAGTCCCCGAGACCATCCCCCTCGCCCACGAGCCGGACCACCGGACCGGCACCATCGGGCGGTACGCGCACGGCCAGTTCTTCGCCTCGGTCAGCTACGCCTTCCCCGAGGGGTACGCGCCCCGGGAGCGACTGGGCGGAGCGCAAGCGCCTCTACGTCGTCCTGCACCGCTTCGACCACGAGGGCCGCCATGTCGACTCGGACATCCGGCACATCGGCACCTGGGCCGAGCAAATGCGCCGGCCCCGCGGCGACGGGTCCGTCATGGCACGGGCGCGGGCGCGGCTCGCGGATCTCCTCGACGGGCTCCCCGGGCGCGCGTACGGCGACATCGCCGTACGGCCGTTCCGGCTGACCGTCGACGGCGTGCTCTTCGGCCTGGTCGTCGAGGCGGGCGAGGAGGCGGACGGCGCGGACGACCGGGCCGAGCTGCATCCCGACGGGCTCGGCTTCCGCGCCCCCTGGGACGGCCTGTACGACACCTGACGCAAGGAACCGAACCGGACGACGGAGGAACATGAACGAAACGAGCGGTTTCCAGGACATCTCCCCGACCACCCTCGCCGACCTCCTGGGACGCGGGCAGGTCATGGACATCACCATCCGGCCACTGTGGACACCGTCCCCCCGGATCGCCGGTCCGGCGTTCACGGTCCGGTGCCCGCCCGGCGACAACCTCATGCTGCACGCGGCCATCCACCGCGCGGAGCCCGGCTCCGTCATCGTCGTCGAGTCGGGCGACGTCGACCACGCCCTGGCCGGTGGCAATGTGTGCGCCGTGGCCCAACGCCGCGGTATCGCCGCCTTCGTGACGGACGGAGTGATCCGCGACCTCGCCGAGGTCCGTGCGATGGGCTTCCCGGTCTTCGCCCGGGGCGTCATCCCCATTCCGGGAGCGAAGAAGGCGGTGGAGCCGCTCAACCGGCCCGTGCGGTGCGGCGGCGTGACGGTGGAAGCCGGTGACATCGTGGTGGCCGACGAGGAGGGCGTCGTGGTCGTCCCGCGCACCGGCCACGAGCAGGTGCTCCTGGACGCGCGGGCGAAGGCGGCCAAGGAGGCCGGCGAGAGCCTCGGCGACTGGGAGGCCGCCCACCGCTCCCGTATCGACGCGATCCTGCACGGGGCCGGTTTCGAGGACTGACCGTTCCCGCGGTGCCGGGGGCCGGCCGCAGTGCGGCCCCCCCCCCGGCCCGCCGCCGCCCCCCCCCCCCCCGACGGGCCCG